>JAAXVZ010000011.1 GCA_013335235.1 Nanobdellota archaeon
TGCAGGTCGACTTTCACCTGGGTGAATGACACAGTTCAGGCAGCGACAGTGAATGCGCCTTTCCAGGAGGTACTGCTGCATGACGGGACTAACATCCTCTACACGACTTTTATAGATGATAACACCAAGGGGTTCAATTACAATAGGTATGACTTCCAGCTTATAGTCGCAGAAAGGGGTGTGGGTGGCTATCCCAATACCAGGTATTATTTTTTCATGGAGCTTCAATGAGAACATTTATATACTTTAAAGCCATAAATAATCGCATAGCAGACTTAGTATCAGGACGGGAATGTGCCACAAAGTATTGCTTTTGTCTCTATTTGTATCGCTCTTCTGAGGTGAGAATATGGACCTGAATGAGAAGCTCCGCTGGTACAAGTCGCAGTACCTAAGCGGATTTGCCCATCTTGAAGTAATCAAGGCAGATCACCCTGAGTTAGAGGAAGACATACTTGATTTTGAGGATTGCATCGCCAAGGTAGGCAATACTCTCAATCCTGCAACAGTCTTTTCTGTGTCTTTGGGAAAGCTGGATATCCTCCAGAAGAAGATCTCTCTTTCTTCAATAGAAGATAATGAGAAAGCCAGCATACTTGCGAACCTGAAGCTTGCCGGGAAAACCCTGACAAAGCTCTCCTCAGCAGTGAACCCGGATTATGTGGATTCTTTCAGGCTGTCTAGCCTGATATACCTTGCGTCAGTAGAACTTGTGACTAACATGCCCGGGAAGATATATGGTGACCTGGTGGATGAGTATGGTAAGTATCTCGGCCATGATATCAGGCTTCATTTCAATGATTTCCAGAGCGACCGGCCAGTAAAGGTCTGCGGCTATCTGTTCAAGTCGATGTTCTCTATGATGCTTAGTACAGTTGCAGCTTCAGTTAAAGGCAAGGGTGAGATCTTTGTTGAACTCATTGACTCAGAGGATAAGATACTTGTCAAATTCTCGAGCCATGATGACTTTCTCTTACCCCAGGAGATATCTTACTTCCTGGATCTGGTAGGCGGGAACATATTGGCAGAGACAGATGATGAGGAAAACCTTTATTCTCGGATATTGGTCCTTCCGCGTGCACAGTAGCCTTTTTTTGCAGTCTGCCTGGCATTGGCCAAAAAGGAATAAACCTTATATACTTCTTTGATTAGGATATCTGCATGGTAATCTATGACAAGAATCAATTCTCTTTCAACCTGATATTTGTTTTTATCCTGCTGGTATCCCTGGCATCTAATTATATCCTGTGGAAAAATGCAGGGCAGATTAGGGACAGCGTTGATTCCCTGAACACAACACTTGCAAAAGTCGAGGAGAACCAGAATTTCAATTTCATTCAGGGCAGCCATGTGCCTGTTTCATACAAGCTCACTGAGGCATCATTCGAGGTCATGGCAGATGACTACGGTGAACTGAGCGGCCCATCCATGCAGCCTGCGATGTATGATGGCAATACACTTATAGAGACTAAATATGATGGAGTCTCTCCTTTATATGAAGGCATGGTGATACGTTTCCTTAGGCGAGACGGGACAGGCGTAATCCATCGCATCAGGGCAGATTATGGGGACAGGCTATATGTCCAGGGAGACAGTCTCAAAGAAGGTGAGATAATACAGAAAAGCCAGGTCACTCACATAATTGTAGGCGTGCTCTTCACCTGATTGCAAAAACCTATAAAGTGAACGAAGTTTCTTTTGCCTGTGGAAGAGCAGGAGAAAGTCACTTCACGGGGAGTATTCCTCAATGTCTTCTTGTTTTTGATAAAATTGACTGCAGGGATATTCTCCGGGAGCCTTGCAGTGATGTCAGATGCCTTCAATTCCCTGACAGATATAATCTCCTACTCGGCAATCCACTTTGCAGTCAAGGAGTCTGACAGGAAAGCGGATGAAGGCCATCCTTTCGGCCACCATCGGGCAGAACCTATCGCAGGCCTTGTTGTCGCCATATTCGCAGGCATACTCTCTTTTGAGATAATAAAGAGCGCCGCCTCTGGGCTTTTTAATCCCAGAACCATAGCTTTTGAGACATTTGCAGTGATTGTGCTGATGGTGACCATGGTCACGAAATTCTTCATGAGCAGGTATTTCCTCAAGAAAGGTGAAGAATTGGATAGGCCTGCTATCCGGGCAGCAGGGATAGATTCCAGGAATGATGTATTTATGAGCTCTATTGCATTATTCGGTGTCATCGGGCAAAGGCTAGGTGTGCCGGTATTAGACAGCATTGCAGCGATAGTCATAGCAGGCTTTGTATTCTATTCTGGATATAGGTTGGGTGTGGAAAACATCGATTACCTGATGGGAAAGGCCCCGCCAAAGGAAAAAGTAGATGAGATGAAAAAGCTGGCACTCAGGATCAAAGGTGTCAGGGGATTGAACGATGTCAGGGCGCATTATGTGGGAAATTATATCCATGTCGAGATACATGTAGAGGTTGATAAGCACCTGGATACTAAGACTTCTCATGATATTGGGAAACAGGTGCAGTATGCAGTCGAGAAATTAAAGCATGTCGACAAGGCTTTTATCCATATAGATCCGGTGTAGGATATTATCCTACTAAAATCCTACTTTTTGGCGCTTAAATACCCTTTAGCAAACTATAAAAATATCTTGGCTGTTGGATTCTTGCATGGCGGAAGGGAATTATTGCGGAAGTCTAAGACGAGTATTCTCAAGGTTCAAGTCTCCAATGGACATCCAATTATACCTGAATAAGGTCAAATATAATCCGCAATATACTTGCAGGCCGCCAAGGCAGGTTGTTAAGGACCAGCTCGCACATTGTTTTGAAGGCGCCATATTTGCAGCAGCTGCGCTGAAATTCATGGGGGAGAAACCCCTTATCATGAATCTCATTGCACATAATGATGATGACCATGTGATAACTGTCTTCAGGAGAAAAGGATTTTGGGGAGCGATTGCTAAATCAAATACCACTACCTTAAGGTACAGGGAAGCAGTGTACAAGACAAAGAGAGAGCTTGCTATGAGCTATTTTGATTTTTTCTTCAATACCCTTGGCCAGAAGAGCCTCAGGAAATTCACAGATACTCTTGACCTGAATAAGCTGGAATTCGACTGGGTCAATACGCAAGATGACCTGTCCTTCCTAGGAGATCATCTGGATTATAACCTCAGGCACTATGATATTGTCCCAAGATATTACTCAAGAAGCTTCCAGAAGGCAGACAAGGAAGTCATGGAAGCAGCGTTCCTCGGCGCAGACAAGCAGGGTTTCTTCAAGGCAAAGGCATGATGGAATTCGACAGGTTTCTTACAGCATTGAAGACCGAAGGAGACATACAATCATATCTAGATACGCTTCCGTACAATCCTGTTGCAGAGACTAAGTCTCCTTTCCAGGTCTATCTCAGGAAAAATGCACATTGCATGGAAGGAGCGATATTCGCTGCGCTTGCCCTTTCAAAGCTCGGGCACAAGCCAAGGCTTATATGGATGGATGCAGAGGACGATGATGGTCACGCTCTTGCAATATTCAAGAAAGACGGATTATGGGGTTCGATAGCAAAATCAAATACCTCCCTCCTGCGTGGCCGCGACCCAATCTATAAGACCTTAAGGGAGCTTATCATTAGCTATTTTGAATTCTATTTCAACACAAAAGGCGTGAAAAGCCTCCGCAGCTACACAGCGCCATTGAGTCTTGGCAAGCTAAGCAATGGTTGGGAGACAACTGAAGGTGACTTAAGTTATGTCGGGGATATGTTTGATGGCCTGAAGCACTATCCGGTAATACCTAGAAGGACAAAGAAAGTCCTGACTCTTGCTTCTAAAGACGTGATGCATGCATGTTTTTTCTGTTCTGATGAAAAAGGACTATATAAACCCTCATAATATAAATAATTTCAATCATCTTTCCCTGACGCAAAGTGGTGCAGCAGAAGCCCGGCTATCTGGAGCATGACTGCCAGGAGTGTTGCGTTTTTCTTCTCTTCCTTAAGCTTCCAGACTTCCATCTTCTTGATATTAATGTATGAATTCAGGTCAACAGACTCAGCAATCAACTTATTATACTCTGTATCCAGCTCCTGCAGGGATTTTGCGCTATAATCTGCTAGCCAGGCTTTTTCAAGTGAGATAGAGTCCTCTATGAATTCTTCGCTTCCATTATATTCACTCAGACCTTTCACTATCGCTTTCACCCTGACGAGATTCTGGACCTTGGAGAGCCTTATCTCTTCCTTTATATCTTGGATATATGCTGAATCATTATTTGTCGCATAGAATAGCCTGAGCATGTTTCTGCTATTCGTGATATCATTATTTATTACATGGATCTGGACTGTCAAGGAGTCGAAGAACCCGAGCCTTTTTTCATCGTTCTCTATCCTGCTTTCCTGCAGCGGGATAATATATGCGAAAAGGAAAAAGGAAGATATTATGAGGAGCAGGGATAACAGGTTCTGGGTTCTGCGCTTGTGCCTCAGGAAGTAGGAATTCAATCCAAATACAATCTCTTTTATTGTCCTCATAGCCATAATCTCAGTGTTCCGGCCTTATATATGTTTTCAAAAAGCTTTAATAGGTGGCCTACCTAGAAATAAGTGTGGAAGAGGATGACCTTGAAGTATGGTATGATGAGCAGAAAGATAAGCTCACAGAAGACTATAGGAAAAGGTTTGAGAAAAGCAGGCATAGGGAGTGGCTGAAGAAATTTTATCTCTCACGGATGAGAAGCCTCCACAGGGAATATGAATCAAGGCAGGCGAACCGGATATCATGGCAGCTGAAGATGCACTTTTTTATTCATCGCATGAAGATGATTTCCGGAAGACTTCTAAAACCATTTGAGCCGTTATTTGACAGGTTCAAGAAGAAAGAGCAATCATAATTTATTTATAGTTGCCAACCTTCTGTCTGCTTATGGATTACAAGAAGCATGTCAAATATATGCAGAGGCTGCAGATTGCATTGATTGCGCTTTGTGTCCTAGGGCTTCTAGTCTATGCGGTTTTAATGTTTCGGCCGAAGGTCAAATCCATGATGTACCCTGACGAGTGCATGCCGATAGGCGGGACAGTATCCCATTCAGTGGCATCTGAGGATGCCTGCAGCAATGCGTGCGTTTCTGCGTGCTCTTCAAAGAAAACTAAGCTGCAGAGCACAAAATTCATTGAGCGTTTCGGGCCGGAATGCAATTATTGCGAGTGCTTTTGCATATGATTATGAAACACATTGATGAGATTTTCGGATGGTATGGAGCTGTTGCGATACTTGCAGCTTATGGCCTGCATTCATTTGAGATAATAGATCAGGGCTTTTTCTACCAGTTCCTGAATTTCACAGGCTCTGCAGGTTTGTGCCTGATTGCGTATCGCAAAAAAGTCTTCCAATCTGTTGTCCTGAACATAATCTGGGCGCTTGTCGCAGCAATTGCCATAGCAAAACTATTTGTTTAGAAAAGCTTATATAGCCTCGAGGATTCATAAGGATAGGTGGGGTAATGTCTGGAAAACTTAGGTTTTTTTTCATCATCGTGTTCCTTTCATCGTTAGCTTTAGCTCAGCAGGAAGCGCCGTCGCTTCTTGTTTCGAATTCTGCAGAATGGCAGGACGTCTATTCCACTATGCAGTATGCTGCTATCAATGGCGCCACATCTAACTTCCTTGTATCTGCAAGGCATTCGACACTCCTCCTAAACCAGCTTTCAAAAGACAGTTCTATGCTGATAGTCTCCTCAACTACCAACCCTTATGTCATAGGGTATAAATCAGTCCTTGAGTCAAGAGGCTTTGATCAGGTTGAGGAAGTGAAAGTCGCTGGGGCGAACCTTGAGCTTGCAAGGAGGCTGCCTGCGACTGTGAAAGATTTTGTCATCCTGGATGATTCATATGGATATAACGCTATATCTGTAGCGCCTTATGCTGCCATATCTAAATCCTATGTTCTGTTTGCCACAAAACGGAACATCAATCTTGTATATAGCTATCTCAAGTCAAGAGATGTCAGGAGCGTCATCCTATACGGCCAGCTAGACCCAGAGGTCAAGGAAAGGCTGTCTGAATTCTCGCCAGAGAAAATAAATGAGGGAGACAGGTTCCTGGACAACCAGAAGATAGTTGATAAATATCAGGCAGCCCACAGGAAGATGTATGGTGAGCCAAAAAAACAAGCCATCCTGA
Organism: Nanobdellota archaeon; assembly: GCA_013335235.1. GTDB lineage: Archaea > Nanobdellota > Nanobdellia > Woesearchaeales > GW2011-AR15 > JAAXVZ01. The sequence goes on from JAAXVZ010000011.1 coordinate 6,153, forward strand.
CAAATGGTGAATTCATAGAGCAGGAGATAATGTCTGGCGTCGAACCCGTTGTTTTCATAGGTAGGTCGAATGTGCCAGACCAGGTCAGGAATTATATAAAATCAAGCGATATAGAGATAGGCATACTTATCGGAAATGAGCTTATTGGCTCTGCTACTTTCATCAGGAGAGAGCTTGGCATATCGGTTTTTGTCAAGTTCGCACAGTCAGCCAGGCAGCCATCCAGCACAATCTCTCCTGTCGAGGATCTTGATAGGTTCTATCTTCCAAGATACATGCTTGAACTAGATGTTTTCCAGATAAGGTACAACAGGGCGAGCGGGAACATAGAAGTGACTTATCAGAATAAGGTCGACCTTGCGACGTTCCTCAAGACAAACTCGCTCATCATGAGATATCAGGGCGGCTCTCAGACATTAGGAGATGAGACACCAATATTCATCGACAAGCTGCAGTACAAGACACTTATTTATGAAACCAAGGCAGATGGCTCAAAGCTAGACCCGATGCTGGGGAATATATCTGCAGAGCTTTTTGCAATCTATGGCGAGTCAAAGAACTCCCTTGAATACACGCTCAGGAAGACTGTCGAAGTCGAGACTGTAAGTGTTATAGATAATTCAAAGATAGAGATTGTCTCTGTCCTTTATGACAAGGCAAGCGGCAGATTCCTTGTAGAGATAAAGAACACCGGCGCTACAGATGCGTTTGTCAATATAGAGCTGCTTGATCTCCTTATCAATGATGAGCTGGTGACAAGAGGAGGGGACAAGATCGTTCTCGTGAAAAAGGGAGAGAGCATCACTATAGAAGTAACCTCTCCTATGACTGAGGCAGACCTTGCAGCGAACCCGAAGATCAGGGTCCGTGCATACTACGGAGAGAGGGAGAGGAACCTTGTGAATGTTGTAGAAGGTGAGTTCATATTTGGTTATACCGGCTTTGGATATATGACTGGCATGGTCTTAAAGCAGGTTGGTGAGAACGCGATAATCTGGATGCCTGCGATAGTGATACTGATACTCCTCATACTGATACTTGGCATGAAGAAGAAATGCCCGCATTGCGGAGAGATAAATTCTCTCAGGGCAAAGAGATGCAGTAAATGCCACTCTGAGATATAGTTCTGAGTATCGAAAATTTGTGCAGAATATCTCTGTTCCTGTACAGAGGATGAATTCAACTTTTTGCAGGTGAAAATCCAATGGGTCTTCTGTGAAAGTGGAAGTCCCGTGTGATTTCCTGTTTTCAGATAATCTTGTTTTCGATGGCACAGAAACTCTCAGAAATGATATTCAAGTCTTTTTTTGGCTTCTTATAATTTCAAAATTGAAATACTCTTTTCAAATTTGGAAAAATATATAAACAATGCCTTCCAGTATTTCGCTAGTGGAGATACTGAGAGGGCTCGTGGATGGCAAGCTTCTGAACATATTGGAGCTTTTTCTCAAGAATCCAGACCGACTATACCACATCGCTAAAGTATCAGCCGACTCTAAGGTGTCCCTGGCATCATCCTTTAGGCTGATTCATTCCCTAAACAAAGGCGGGATAATAGAATGCACAAGCGTAGGCAAGACTAAGCTATACAAGCTAGCATCCAGCAGGAAGACTAAGGTGCTGAGGAAACTATTATGAGGCCTTCAATCATGTTTTCAGCTGTTGCAGCCGCCATCTTGACTATGCTTGCATTTAGCCTTTACAATCCCATTATCACAGGCATGCCTGTCTTGGACACTACCTTGACTGTTGTTACGACAATCAACAATTCCTGCAATCTCACTCTTGAGGAGGGCTGGAACCTTGTCAGTTTCCCTTGCATAACAACAGATGCACCTATCCTTTCATATCTAGGGAACTATACCAGTGCGATAAATTCAGTCTGGTACTATGATGCGACCAGCTCAGCAGATCCATGGAAAAGCTATAATCCTTCCCTGCCTGGCTATGCAATCCAGGACCTATCTACTCTGTCAAGAAGGAGTGCGTATTGGATAAATGCAAAATCCAGGACAGATATCCTCATCGTGAGCGAGCTGTTCACACCCACGGCCTATAGCCTTAGCAGAGGCTGGAATCTTGTAGGCTACCCCAGCACAGCTGCAAAGCTGGTGAATGAGACTTTCCAGGCACTTGAACCTGACTATGACTATATCCTGTCTTTCAATGCCTCAGATATTGACACCTGGAAGATTTATACATGGAATTCAAGCCTTGTCAGCGATCAGGATCTGATATACGCTTCGCCATATGGCGGTTATTGGATATATATGCTTAGTCCGAAGGGGTATGTGATATCATGAGGTGGCAAGCCATTGTACTGGTAGCGGCAATCATGCTTAGCGTAAGCCTTGCATATCCACCATTGCCTACAGATTTCTATGGCTCAGCGACAATATATGATTCAGAGATGACAGCGCTTCCGGCTGGGACGCAGATCTCAGTCTACGCATTCAATGTCTCCTGCGGATCATTCGATATCCTGGATGCAGGCTACTATGGCTCTCTTACCTGTCTTGGCGATGATGATTACACAGGCACTGTTGAAGGGGCGATATTCGGCCAGAACATACTTTTCTATATAAACGGGGAACCTGCCCAGGTCTTCGGAGACACAGTATGGTATAACGGCGTTTTCCACAATGTCAACATAACGCCTATGCCTGCCTGCCCCAACACTTGGTGCGAGATCACAGAGACCTGTGTGTCATGTGCAGCTGACTGCGGCTTCTGTCCGCCGAACATGACAGGCAATTTTTCAGGGAATGGTACAGGCGGTGGCTCTGGCGGCGGAGGCAGCCCAACAACAGGGGATACAGGATCCTCTAGCGGAAGACCCGGTGAAACAAGCGGCGGCTCTGGCGGAGGCAGGGGAGGCACAGGCGGCGAGGAAGTAACAGATCCGACATTATGTCAGGAGAATTGGGTCTGCACAGATTGGCGTCCGGAGATATGCCCACCTAACGGCAGGCAGACGAGGCGCTGCAATGATATCAACGCCTGTCACACGAATTTCAATCCGCCAAGTATTATCCAGTCCTGTGAATATATACCTACTTGCAACGACACCCTCAAGAACCAGGATGAGACAGACATAGACTGCGGAGGCGCAGTCTGTGATGAATGCCTGCTGAACCAGACCTGCCTTTTTGACTCAGACTGCGTCACAGAGTTCTGCAACCCGAACTCAGGCCTATGTGAGGAACCTTCATGCAGTGACGGGTTCAGGAACCAGGGTGAATCAGGTATAGATTGCGGAGGTCCTTGTGAGAGCTGCGAGAAACCTGTGCAGGAGACACCTGAAACAATACTGAGGTTCATAATCGCAGGCTGCGGCCCGTTTCCATGGCCTTTCCTTATTCTTGCCTCTCTTGCAGCAGCAGGTCTCTATTGGCTTGGAAGAAGATACATAAAGAGTGTGAAGCTATCAAAGGGATTCAGGAAGAAAAGGAAGCTGGAGAGAATACTTTTCCTGCATAACCTTAAGCGTAACCTGAAGATATTCAACTGGCTGGTGCTCCTTCTGGAGACAATAATCGCGCTATATCTCCATTTCTACTGCGACTGGGGATATTTTCTGCTTATCGCATCAATGATACTTATCCCTTCAGCAATTGCTATATACCTGAAATACTATGTATACGATGAGAGAAGGTTCAGGAGGAAGCTCCGGCATCTTGATCTTGGCCATGAAGACAGGCTGGAGACACTCATCAAGCTTGAACGAAGAGAGCTGAGGAAGGATGAGAGGAAACTATATGAACGCATGTCTACATTGGATTATAAGGCGCTTGACCCGAATCTCAGCCTCCTACTAAAAGACGTCAGTTTCCTGCTGAAAGACATGCTGCTCGATAAAGAGCACAATTACTATTATGAGAATGAGCTGGCTGACACCATATCAGAGCTTGACGCCTTCAAAGAGACCATGGACGCAGATGAGGAGATGAAGTCCATCTATTCATACCTGAAGCTGATAGAGAAGATCAGGCGCGACATCCTGGTGAAGATGAAGTCATTGAGGTCAAAAGCCCAGGCAGGCGCAAAAGCGCGAGTCAGTGAAGAAGGGCCTGAGGACAGCTATTTCCCGCCTGAAAAAGAGGGAGAAGCAGCGGCCGACGCACCTCTTCCTGCAGAAACAGAGAAAAGCCCTGCTCCTGCCGTGCCTAGGCTTGATTATAATAAAATAGCTGAAGACATATCAGCAAGCAAGAACAAAGAAGAGCTGATAGGATCGCTCCTGAAGGAAAATCCTGGTGACCTTAATCTTCTGTTCATTGCCGCAAGCAGCTATCATCACTTAGGTGACCTAGCAAAAGCACAATCCTTATATGATGAAATCATTGCAAAAGACCCAAGCCACAAGCACGCGCTTTACTATAAAGCCAGCCTTCACCTCCAGAAGAGAGAGCTTGAGAGCGCATTTGAAACCTATAAGACGCTTATGCAGATAGACCCGGAGTTCAAGCAAGTCAAGCAGAATTATAATGCATTGGCTTCAAAGCTTCATAAAACATAAGCCAGATAAACCATAGCTTTTTATTCTCGCTTGCTTGATGGCATATTATGGTTTGCACACACATCAAGGAACTCTATAAGTATGTAAAAGAGCATGACCTGAAGATTTCGGCAGTCGATCTAGTTTCTGTCGAATGCAGGAAATGCAAGGAAAAGGACAGCTGCAGCAGCCTATAGCAGCACAAGCGCGCCGGATGCGCCGCAGTAGAAAAAAGTCCTGTCAATCTTCAATGGTGCGTGTTTTCTTACCATCTTAGCCTGTTTCCTTGCCTTTGTTATCCTATACGAGCATTTCACCTCGAATGCATCAAAGAACGAGCCTTTCCTGGCAAGGACATCTATCTCGCATAGCTGCCTTTTCTTGCCTGAAATCTTCACATTCGTAGAAAGGACATCATAATCCGATTTTATCATCTCACATAGATCAAGGACATACCGGTCGTGTTTGCTGACTTTCTGCACGTATTATATTTCCAGGGATTATAGTTTAAATAATTTTGTAATCCCAGGCAGATAGTTAATTGCTGCTTCCTTAGCTTTCTCGTCTAATTTATGCGTCAGTCTGACGTTCTTTGTCCTAGCAATCAACTGTAATGAAACTTTCTATTTTGTTCTATGGTTTTTATTAAGATATAATGCCGACAAACATCATATAACTAACAATAATCATATTTGTATAGAAAAGTATTTATATTAGATATATGATAAATATCATTTAGTAGCCTATTTTGTATACTAAGTGGTGGGGATGGCGGAAAAACGAGTGAACATTGTGTTGGATGAGGATGTCCATACTAAAGCCAAAGTTATCGCTGTCCTGAAAAACATCACATTGAACGAGTTCCTGGAACAGGCGATCGAGGAAGCTATCAAGAAAGACAGGCAGATCCTGGAGAGGATGAAATGAGACCGGCGCTTATATTGATGATTCTCCTACTCCCGATTTGCCTAGCGACAGGTCCTATCGCAACGACAACGATGAATCCTGTGAGTATAGACTTATGCGGGGATTATCCGCAGTATACCACAATATCTGCTGTAGGGGTGCATAATACAGATAATGTAAGTTATAGCTCTGTCCTTGCAAGGCTGGTGCTGCCGCAAGGCATCAACTATGTCACAAATGAATATGTCCAAATAGGCCCGATAGCGGCATCTTCATCATCTTCACTAGATCCTAGCTGGACAGTCCAGTGCAACTCACCTGTTTCCGGGACATACCAGGCGTATGTAGAGTACACTGGTTCTGTCACAGCAAATTCTCTCGGCCAGGCAACTACCGTTATTGTAGTGCATGACTCTGTCCCTTTTAACGGGAATCTGTCGCTGATAGAAGGGCAGAGCGAGGTATCAGGAGAGGCTAATTACAAGACAATATCAGATTCCACTCCAACCATCAAGGTGGCGACAAGCAGGGATTCTTCATGCAAGGGCACGATGGACGTAGATGAGTCTTACTCTGACATGGACTTCCTGTTCTATGGGACAGGCAAGCAGCATAATTATACGTTCAATGCAGCATTGGCTGAAGGCAGGCACACAGTCTATGTCCGCTGCAAAGACACGCTCGGGGCAGAGATGGAATCTCCTATGATAATAAGTTTCATAATAGACACAGAGCCTCCAGTGATTACACTGATTTCTCCAAACTCAAAGGTGGTAGGGGATTACGCTGAAATCAAGATACAGGTGACAGAAGGCGCTCTTTGCAGATATGATGACAGCGATGTATCCTACACAGGGATGGAGGAATTTGACTTCAAATCCGCAGGAACATATATTGTCCAGGTCAGTGAACTTGATGAGGAGCAGCATAAGTATTATATCAAATGCAAAGACACTGCAGGGAACATTGCATCCCTGTATGTCCAGTTTGATTCCGTCCTCCCTCCTACAGCAGAGATAGAGCTTGAGGAGGCACCGCCTATATCCAAGGGAACATATGCTCTACGGCTGATACCAAGCAAGAAGCTTAGGTCAATCAAGCTGCAGTACGGATTCAGTGATGACCCAAGTTTCCAGCGTGAAATAGGTCTGATAAAGGAAGGCAGCTATTACAGAGGATACCTGATAATAGATGACAGTGAGAAGACACGGGCAGGAGCTTTCATATTCTCCGGAGAGGATCTTGACGGCAACAAGGGGACAGAGATAACTAGCGGCGCAATCTTCCTGGTTGATACAGTCAGGCCTGTCGCTCCTGCAAGCATCAATGGCGCAGCATCTGAATCAGGGGTTGAGATCAAATGGTATTATGACGGAGAGAAAGCAGACCATTTCAATATCTACAGGTCAGGGACCCAGGGAGTCAAGATGCTTGATCTCCTGAAAGAGACAGGCAGCACGTCCTATCTTGA
>JAAXVZ010000012.1 GCA_013335235.1 Nanobdellota archaeon
CCCTTATCAAAGACAAAGAACTTCCTGGTCACAGAGGTAATTAGAAAATGAAAGCAGTAAAAGCGACAGTTGTAAGGGGGCTCCCAATAGGCGCGACGATCCCTACATGCGACAATTCAGGCGCAAAGATGGTCATGATACTTTCAGTCTCCAATTATAAGGGAGTTAAGAGAAGAAAAGCCTCTGCAGGCGTTGGTGACCTAGTCAGGGTAGCTGTCAAGAAAGGAAAGCCGGATATGATGAAACAGATGGCATATGCTATCATCGTCAGGCAGAAAAAAGAATACAAGCGTGCTAATGGCATGCGTGTCAAATTTGAAGACAATGCAGCAGTAGTCCTGAAGGATGACAAAGGTAATCCAAAAGGGACAATATTCAAAGGCCCTGTGGCAAAGGAAGCTACAGAAAGGTGGCCTGCGGTTGCTAAAGTTGCAAGTATAATCTTATGAGTGTGGAAAAATGCTGAAATTTTCAAAATCATGGAAGTCGAGCGTAAAGCCGAGAAAGCAGAGGAACTACATTGCCAGGGCACCAAAGCACACGAAGTCCAAGATGATGGTGTCTCATCTCTCAGATGACCTGTCTAAGAAGCACAAGAGAAGGTCGCTCAGGGTTGTTGTCGGAGACAAGGTCACAGTGATGACAGGCCAGTTCAAGACAAAGACCGGAAAGGTAGAGAAGGTTGACCTATCCAAGGGCAAGGTCTACATTGCGGGAGTCGAGCTTCAGAAGAAGGACGGCACCAAGGTCAAATACCCGATCACATCTTCTAATCTGATGATAACAGAGCTCAAGGAAGACAAGAAAAGATTAGAGAGTATTAAGAGGGAATAAGATGGTAAAAAAACACTTGAAATCACTCACAGTCCCGGTCACATGGCCAATAAAAAGAAAGAATAACGTATTTGTAATCAGGCCAAACCCAGGCAAATCATTTGAACTTGGGATGCCTTTGGGGCTTGTTTTCAGAGATCTCCTGAAATACTGCAAAACATCTCGAGAGGTAAGCAACCTGTTAAGAGACAAGGAAGTCCTTGTTGATGGCAGAAGAAGGATAGACCAAAAGTACCTGGTGGGTCTGATGGACGTCCTTTCTATACCTCTCTCCGGAGAGCATTACAGGATGCTCCTAAACCCATCCAATAGGCTGCACCTAGTGAAGATTGATGCAGCTGAAGCATCAGAGAAGCTTTGCAAGATAGTAGGGAAGACTATGATCTCCGGCGGGAAAGTCCAGCTAAATCTATTTGACGGCAGAAATCTTTTGGTAAGCGAAGGAAACTACAAAGTAGGCGATACACTGGTACTAAAACTACCTGGACAGGAGATATCAAGCATCCTTAATTTGGAGAAAGGGGCAACCGTGTTCCTCTTCGGCGGAAAGCATGTTGGAGAGCACGGGACAGTTCTTGAGATCAAAGATGGTCTTGCAAAAATCAAAGGAAAGGCAGGGGAATTTTCAACACCAACAGATTTTGTTGTTGCTATTGGAAAAGAAAAACCACTGATAAAGATTGATTAAAATGAACACGATGAAAAATATCAGGATAGAGAAGCTCACACTGAATGTCGGTGCTGGAACCAACCCAGATGTACTGAAAAAAGGGATGAAGCTGATCCAGAACTTGACAGGAAAAGAGCCAATCAAGACAATCAGTGACAAGAGGATACCCACATGGGGTGTCAGGCCAGGTCTTCCTATAGGCTGTAAGATTACTCTGAGGGGCGATGAAGTCGCTCCTTTGATAAAGAGGCTTATCGCGGCCAAGGAAGGCAGGTTGTCAAAGACTTGCTTCGATTCCAGTGGGAACGTTGCGTTTGGTATCCATGAATATATAAATGTCCCTGAGCTGAATTATGATGCAAGCATTGGTATCATGGGGTTCCAGGCATGCATAACCTTGATGAGACCAGGCTATAGGGTCAAGACAAGAAGGAAGCTTCAGAGAAAGCTTGGCAAAAGCCATAGGATATCGCAGGAAGACAGCATAGCTTTTTTCAAAGAGAATTTTAAAGTCATTGTGGAGGACTAAAATGACAACCTCAGATCCAAATAAGATGCTCAAGCAGTTATCAAAAAAACCACAGAAGATGACGCGCTTCAAGAAGTACAATCAGGGAAAGCAGAGGAGCTGTGGAAGGAAGACAGCAAGTTGCACCAGGTGCGGCAGGACAGGCGTAGGCGGATTTGTCGGCCAGTATGGACTGAACTACTGCAGGTGCTGCTTCAGGGAAATTGCCACAAAGCTTGGCTTTAAAAAATACAACTGATCAAAATGAGCCTAAACGACCCACTCGCAAACGTGCTATCGCACATAAGTATGGAAGATAAGAAAGGAAAAGGGAAGATTACAGTTAAGCCCGTATCGAAGATGCTGAAGGCAGTCCTTGGTATACTTAAAGATAACAAGTATCTCGGAGAGCTGAAGCCGGTTGAGGAATCAAGAGGCGGTGCAATAGAATTGAACCTCCTTGGTGTCATCAACAGCGCAGGCGTAATCAAGCCAAGGTATAGTGTCACATTAGATACATACAAGAAGTTTGAGCAGAGATATCTTCCTGCATCAGGATTCGGCCTGCTGATAGTCTCAACCAACAAGGGACTCATGACACAGGAAGAGGCCATAAAAAATAAGCTTGGCGGAAGGCTCATTGCCTACGTTTATTGAGGATCAAAATGGTAAAGAAAGACATCCAAGAAACAGTAAAGCTGCCAGCTGGCGTGAAAGTCTCAGTAGAAGGGACAAAAATACACATCCAGGGGCCAAAAGGCAAGGTCACCAAGAACTTTGACAACCCAAATGTAGAAGTCAAGACAGAAGGAGGAGACGTCATATTATCTGCGACAGCACCGGCAAAGAAGGTCAAGGCAGTCCTGAACTCATATAAGGCACACCTGAAGAACGCTTTTATTGGTGTTGTTTCAAGCTACGCGTATAAACTCAAGATCTGCTCAGGCCACTTTCCCATGACCGTCGCTGTCTCAGGGCAGAACCTTGTCATAAAGAATTTCCTTGGAGAGAAAGTGCCAAGGCAGGTTGCACTGAAATCAGGCGTGAGTGTGAAAGTCGATGGCGCTTTTGTCCTGGTAGATGGTCCAGACAAGGACCTGGCAGGACAGGTTGCTGCGGATATCGAGCAGAGCACAAGGAGACCTGGGTTTGACAGAAGGATATTCCAAGATGGGATATACATCATTGAAAAAGCAGGAAAAGAGATCTAAAATGGACAAGCTACTCAAGGTAAAGGCAGAAAAGAAGGCCAAGAACCCAACATTCAAGAGGCAGGATTCCTATAAGAAGAAAAGGCTACCTGAATCTTGGAGAAGGCCAAGAGGTTGGGACTCAAAGCTCAGGAAGAGGATGCAGAGGCAGATCATAGTTGAGCCAGGTTATGGCACTCCAGCAGCTCTCAGGGGCATGGATAAACAGGGAAGGATGATCTGTGTTGTCTCTACAATGAAAGACATAGATGCTATGGCACCTAAGACACACAGCGCAATCATCTCTGGAAGAGTCGGTTTCAAGAAAGCATCGCTTTTGATACAGGAGCTTCTGAAGAAAAAGATCCAGATACTTAATTTTAAATCTCCAGAGGAGTATTTGAAATCAAGGCAGAAAAAGCAGGAAGAGGCAAAGCAAGAAAGAGATGAGCTTGCCAAGAAGAAGGAAGCCAAAAAACCTGCAAAGCAGAAAGAAGAGAAAGTATCTATAGACGACAAGCTGACAGATGAGGAGAAGAAGAAGCTCGAGAAGAAAGAGATTGACAAGCTCCTCACCAGGAAGGACTGATCAAAATGACGACAAAAATCCAAAAGAGGCTGGCAGGGAGCATCTCAAAAAGATCCCCTAAGAAGGTTAAGCTTGACCCAGCAAGGATAGACGATATAAAAGAAGCCATTACAAGGGCAGATATCAAGGCCCTGATTCATGACGGTGCAATCACTCTGGAGACAGATAAGGGCATCTCAAGGTCCAGGGCAAAGAAAACAGCCAGCCAGAAGGCAAAAGGCAGGCAGAGGGGCCAGGGTTCCAGAAAGGGAAAGGCCACAGCAAGAAATGAAGGCAAAAAGGCCTGGATGAACAAGATAAGGCTTCAGAGATCTTTCTTGAAAGAGCTCAGGGCAAACAACAAGATCAGCAATGAAATATTTCATGATCTGTATGGGAAATCAAAAGGCGGCTTTTTCAGGAGCTTGAGACACATCAAGCTATATCTGACCGAGCACAAGCTTGTGAAGTGAGACAATGGTACAAAATAAACTATTCACTGCAAATTATAGGCGCAAGAGAGAGGGAAGGACAAACTATAGGAACAGGCTTTCTCTCTTGAAATCAAAACAGCTAAGGCTAGTTGTCAGAAGATCTAACAAGAACATGCTTGTACAGCTAGTGAAGTATGGTGTAGATGGTGACCAAGTCATGGCCACTTTCACGACAAACCACCTGAAGGCATTCGGTTGGGACACTAACACAGGCAACATACCTTCGGCATACCTTACAGGGCTTCTCCTTGGAACAAAGATGAAAGGAGAAAAAGCAATCCTTGATCTTGGACTTCAGAGGCCAATGAAAGGCGGAAGGATATTTGCTGCCTTAAAGGGCGCCATAGATGGCGGACTTGAGGTCACTTTCTCAGAAGAGATAGTGCCCTCACCAGAAAGGCTATCAGGCAAACATATAGCAGATTATGCTAAGTCCTTGAAGGATGTCACCTCCAGGTTCTCAGCATATGCAAAGAGCCAGAAGGACCCAACCAAGTTCACAGAGCATTTTGAGTCCACAAAGAAAAAGATAATAGGGCAGTAAAAATGAAAGAAGAACCTAATAATGTAGAACTTATGACTGTTGCTGAAATAGAGGAAATCGCTAAAGTCCAGCCAAAAACAGATCTTTGGGTCCCAAAGACCGAGATCGGGCGGAAAGTAGCGTCTGGAGAGATAAACGATATCAACCAGATACTTGACAATGGCTTTGTTATATTAGAGAAAGGCATAGTTGAAGCGCTTCTTCCAAATATAGAGTCAGACCTTCTTTTGATAGGCAGGGCCAAAGGAAAGTTCGGTGGCGGAAAGAAGAGGATATTCAGACAGACGCAAAAAAAGACCAAGGAAGGGAACAAGCCAAGGTTCGCAACACTTGCAGTTGTAGGAAACAAGCAGGGAATAATCGGCCTAGGTTATGGTAAATCCAAGGAGACCGTTCCAGCAAGGGAAAAAGCAGTCAGGAACGCTAAGTTCAATATCTTCAAGATAAGGAGAGGCTGCGGAAGCTGGGAATGCGGTTGCGGAGAAGCCCATTCACTACCCTTTGTCATTGAAGGTAAATCTGGATCATCGATAATAAGGCTCATTCCTGCACCAAAAGGAACAGGACTGAGGGTAGACAAGGAAGTCGCTAAGATACTTGCACTCGCCGGAATCAAGGATGTCTGGTCAAAAACCTTTGGACAATCAAAGACAAAGATGAATCTATTGAAAGCCACAGAGGATGCATTAAGGAAACTCATGAAAACTAAGCTCCAGGATGTGCACTACCAGAGGCTTTCAGTAGTCGAAGGCGCGACAGGCAGCGAAAAAGCAGAGGTCGTAGAAAATGGACAGAACTAAGATCGCAGTCATAAGAGTAAGAGGAAATGTAAACCTCAGGTCTGAAGTGAAAAGCACCTTTGAGGCGCTTAACCTTCACACCAAGAACTGGTGCGTTGTCCTTGAGAATACGCCGTCTGTTTTGGGGATGCTAGCGACAGTCAAGGATTTTTGCACATGGGGTGACATCACCGAGGACATGCTAAAAGAGCTTGTCGCAAAAAGAGGAGAGCCATTTGATGAGAGGACAGAAGACTCTAAGTCAAAGATTCAGTACAAGTACTTTGAGTATGATGGAAAGAAGTACAACAGAGTATTTAGACTAAACTCTCCTGTTCACAGCTATGGAAGGATGGGTGTGAAGTTCGGGTTTGCTGATGGCGGTGCTCTAGGCAACAGGAAAGAGAAGATTAATGACCTACTAAAAAGGATGATCTAAAATGCAAGTCAAACGAAGTAAAAGAACACGCGCGAGAGCTGCGAACAAGACTGCCGGCCATGGTTCAAAGAAGAAGAATCGTGGATCAGGAGCAAGAGGAGGAGCAGGCTTTTCTTCCAGCGGAAAGAGGGGCTCAGCCAAGATGATGAGAGTCAACAAGCTCAAGTTCGGCGGAGCCAAGACACACCTTGGAAGGAACGGTTTCACTTCACTTAAGATAAAAGGGGATGTGATAACCCTTGAGATGCTTCAATCAGGTCTGAGGACACTTGTTGCAGACGGCAAAGCCTCGATGGTCAAGGAAGTGTATACAGTAGACTTGACATCACTTGGTTTCGCGAAACTGCTCTCGAAAGGAAGCGTTGTGGCAAAGATGACAATAACAGTCCCGTATGCTACAGATGCTGCAATTTCCAAAGTAGAAGCTGCAGGTGGAAAAATCATCCTCCCTACGGAGAAATCCGAAGAGCATAAATAGGGGTTTCATTTCTTTTTAATTTAAAATGGGCATTTTTGATAACTTTATCCTAAACCTTCCAGAGGTTGAGTCACCAAAGCAGAAGAAGCAACCGTTCAATGACAGGCTTAAATGGACTCTTTCGGTCCTTATCCTGTTCTTTATAATGGGTCTTGTGCCGCTCTGGCCTCTTGGTCCTAGCACACTTCAACAATTCCAGTATCTGTCTATTATCCTAGGAGCAGAGTTTGGAAGTCTGATCTCTTTGGGTATTGGGCCGATCGTGACAGGTTCAATCATATTACAGCTTTTGCAGGGCGCAGGCATGCTCAAGCTCGATTTGTCGACACACGAGGGCAAGAGGAGATACCAAGGGATCCAGAAATTAATGTCCATCCTCTTTGTAATATTTGAAGCAGCAATTTATGTGTTTATGGGTGGAATCTCGACACCGGACAAGATTGGCAGCACAGCAGTAGTTGGCGTAGTGAAAACACAGCTTCAGCTTTTGCTTGTCTTTGAGTTATTTCTAGGTGGAATGATTGTCCTTTTCATGGACGAGATCGTAAGCAAGTGGGGTTTTGGTTCAGGAATAAGTTTGTTTATTGCAGCCGGAATCTCAAAGGCAATATTCCTTCAATTGTTCTCTTTCATGGACCAGAACAGGTTTTTCCCTTGGGAAGCAGGATTCAACTGGGAGCAGATTATCGGCCATATCGGCAGGATAATTGTTTCCTTGCTGAATGCAAATTATGTCGAGGTCGGGTTATCACTTGTCACAATTGCCGCAACAGTGGTTGTGTTCCTCCTGGCGGTCTATGCCCAAGCGATGAAAGTCGAGATACCTTTGTCTTTCGGAAGGATAAGGGGACACGGGATAAGATGGCCCCTTCAGTTCATATACACAAGTAACATTCCAGTCATTTTGGTGGCGTCATTGTTTGCAACATTGCAGCTTTGGGTGAGGCTATTGCAGAATTGGATGGGTGGGAAGCTTATCCCTATCTTGGGTGGCTATGAAGGTGCAAATGCAGTTGGTCTTGTATCTGTATTGAATGGTCCAAATCTCGTGAATGCATTGCTCACTAATGGAGGAGATTGGGGTCAGGTTGTTCCTGTCCTAGGCCAATCTTTGGTTTATATCTTATTGATGGTTGGTGGATCAGTGCTCTTCTCCCTTTTCTGGGTCCAGACTTCAGGGCTTGATGCAGAAAGCCTGGCCAAACAGATTATGTCCTCCGGACTTCAGGTTCCAGGTTTTAGGCAGGACAAAAGGATCCTGGAGAGAATGCTAAACAGATACATCCTCCCGCTCACAGTCATGGGAGCAATCACTGTTGGGGCATTGGCAGCGTTCGCTGACCTTATGGGTGCCCTATCCAGAGGCACAGGTATACTTTTGACAGTGATGATCATATACAAGCTCTATGAAGATATTGCTAGAGAGCATATGTTAGACATGAATCCTATGATGAAAAAGTTCATGGGAAAATAGCGGGGTGGGTATTTTGGGAAAAGGAAAAGGCGAAGAGCTTTCTGTTAATTTTTCATTCAATTCTGATTTTCTTAAGAAGTATGGGTTCTTACTCCTTCTCTTAGTCCCGCTTATCATCACTATTTACATACGCTCTGTCCCAATACAGCTTGACGTTGTTGATGAATGGGCAAGGCAAGGAGTATATGATGGTATAAAAGCGAGCATAAGCCAGCAAGTTGATAAGCAGCTGCCTAACCACCCGAATAAAGAAGGGATAATCAATGACGAGTTCCAGAAGGCTCTCGCAGCCCAAGGGCCGCAGATAGAGCAGCTCATTTCACAGAGAGCAACCTACATCAAAGACAATTTCAAGGACACGGATGGCACGACATATCTCGGCGATATAGATTCTTATTTCTGGCTAAGATATGCCAGGAACATACTTGAAACAGGCAGCATGGGTGACACAGTCAAGGATGGAAAACCATATGATACGCATATGTTCTCCCCGAATGGCATGCCCATAGAGCCAAACATATATCCTTATGCAGAGGTTTTTGTATACAAGGTCCTTGCGGTCTTCAATCCAAAAGTAAATCTGCTTGAAGCAGGCTATTATACACCTATGTTTTTTGCGCTGATAGCTGTGGTGGCAGCGTTCTTGATAGGAAGGAAGTTGGCAGGAAACCTAGCTGGTTTAGTTGCATCTATATTGATAGCTGTCAACCCTATTGTCCTTAGCAGGTCATTTGGCTCTGACAACGACATAGTCAACATCACGTTCCCGCTCATAATAATGCTTTTCACGATCTATGCTTTTGACTCAGAGAACCTGAAGAAAACAGCGATATTTACAGCTATAACCGGGTTATTGTTTGGCATATATAGCTTTGCATGGAGCGGTTGGTGGTTTTTGTTTCTCATTGTCATAGGCTCAGGAGCAATATATCTGGTCTATCTTTTTGTAATGGATCACAAAGACCATCATTTTGCGGATAGCAAGAAACACCCAAAACCGCATATACAGAAATATTACCCCTCTTTGCTTTTTATAGGTCTTTTGACACTATCAACATTCATAGGCCTGACGCTTTTTGGCAATCAGGACACATTCCTGAACATCGTCAGGTATCCCTTTGATGTGATGCAGCTAAAGGAGGCGTCAAGAGGCGTTTCAATATGGCCGAACGTCTATACCACGGTTGCAGAGCTCAGCGAAGCAGGGCTATCTGATATTGTAGGGAGCCTTGGCGGGTCCATACTGTTTTTCATTGCGCTACTTGGGACTACTATATCTTTCATAACTTTCAAAGGCAACGATAAGAACAAAATCGGATATTTTGCAGTTGCGGCAATAATCTTCTTGTTTGCCATGAACTCGGCAAGAGCCAACAGCATCTCAATAACGATTCTGGTAGCATTACTAGTGATCCCTTTAATACTCGGATTCATGATGTCCTTCTTCCTTGGACCCAGGGTAGATCCAAGACACAGCCTGATAATGACTTTCTGGGTTGTTGCGACAATATACTCAGCAACAAAAGGTGTCAGGTTCTTATTGCTCACCGTACCTGTCTTTTCTATCTCTATTGCAGTATTCGCAGAGGCAATCTCCAAGTTCTTTTCTGAGACAGTTGCAAAGGCACTAGATATAAACGGAATGGTGATAAGGGTTATCTTCTTTGGAGTAATCTGCCTGCTCTTATTCGGGCCAGTACAACAGGGATATGCGACAGCTTATAGGTATGTTCCGACAATCAGCGATGCATGGGTCTCTTCTCTTCAGCAGATCAAGGCAGATTCTGGTGAAGGGGCGATAATAAACTCTTGGTGGGATTTTGGGCATTGGTTCAAATACTGGTCAGACAGGGGTGTCACCTTTGACGGAGCATCTCAAAATAACCAGCAGGCGCATTGGATCGGCAAGGTATTGATGACAACAGATGAAGATCAGGCAGTTGCCATCCTCAGGATGCTGGATTGCGGCGGATCAAAGGCAGAAGCGAGGCTTACAGAGATAACAAAGGATCCATATGACTCTGTGAATTTGCTTTATAGCTTTTTTGCGATGGATAAAGAAGAGACAAGACAAGAGTTGCTGAAGATAACTACAGACGCAGAGGCAGAAGAGATTCTGGGTTACTTATACTGTGAGCCGCCAGCAGATTACTTTATCACATCAGGGGACATGGTAGGGAAATCAGGTGTATGGGCCCACTTCGGAAGCTGGGACTTCAAACGCGCGAGAATATATTCTACCTTCAAAGCAGAAGCAAGCATGCAGGATTATATCCGGACCGCTACGGCGGATTTGGGAATCACAGAAACCGAGGCTCTTGCGGCATACAATGAACTGAACACATTTACAACAGACCGTCAGTTCAATGACTGGATAGCACCATGGCCGAACTATGGTGGACTTGTAGACTGTACTGGGGATATTGGGCTTGTTTGCAGGATACCTTCACAGCAGCAGCCGCTTAGGATTAACAAGACAACAATGGAAGCTTATATTGAGACGGCACAGGGAAGATTCTATCCTCTCTCTTTTTCATATAATAAAGAAGGGTTTGTGCATGAGATATATTCTGGCAACACAACAAACTATGGAATTTCGCTCTTGGGAGACAGAACGCTCCTCTTCATGAATGATGAACTTACGGCGTCCATGTTCACCAGGATGTTCTATTTGGATGGTACTGGCCTTAGGCACTTCAAGAAGTTCAGCGACGTGACAGACATAGGCGGCACCAGGATAATAATCTGGAAAGTTGAATGGTAAAATCACTTTATCTTATCCTTGGCTGCTCCGTATCCAATGCAATAGGGCAGCTTCTCCTTAAGATTGGGGCGAAAGGCATTGTCCTGTCGCTGGATATAATTAAGAACTATTATCTTATCGCAGGACTGATACTCTATGCAGCAAGCGCTGTAGCAATGATACTTGCCCTTCGGACATCAGACCTGTCTACTGTCTACCCGCTTACAGCATTAGGGTATGTATGGGTGGCATTTTTGTCCTTCTTCTTTTTTAAAGATACACTCTCTTTCACGAATGTCTTGGGCATATGCATGATTGTATGCGGATCATTTTTCATTGCCAAAGGTGACATAGCATGACCTTGCTTTACCTCATACCCTCAATCGTGCTGGCAGCTATTGGGATGGTCCTTTTGAAGCAAGGAGCAAGCAAGATTGGCATCAAATTGGTTCTTGGGCTGTTATTCCTCTCAGCTTCAATGGCATTCTATCTCCTGTCTCTCAGGACAGAGCAGCTCAGCGTAGTGTATTCTGTAGGAGCCATGACACATGTCCTTGTCATATTTATGTCCTTTACGATTATGCGCGAGAGGATTAGCGACTATAAATGGGTTGGCATAATATTTATAATACTGGGCAGTTTTTTTGTTGTCAGATGAAAACAATCCTCGTTACCGGCGGAGCAGGGTTCATAGGCAGCCATGTCTGCGATAGGCTTCTCGCAATGGGTTTCAATGTTGTTTGCGTAGATAATTTTAATGATTATTATCCGCCGGAAATCAAACGAAAGAACATCTCACACAATCTCAGTAAGAAGGAATTTGCGCTAGTGAAGGCAGATATTGCGGACTACTGTGCCATGGAAGATATCTTCCGGATGCAGATAGATTCAGTAATACACCTGGCAGCAAGGGCAGGAGTGAGACCCTCTCTTGAGAACCCATTTATCTATGAAGAGACAAATATAAGGGGAACATTAAACCTTCTTGAGCTTTCAAGAAAAAATAAGGTAGCTTCGTTCATATTCGGTTCAAGTTCTTCTGTCTACGGGCTGAAGAACAAAACACCGTTCACAGAAGATGACAGGACAGATGCTCCTATAAGCCCTTATGCAGCCACAAAAAAAGCAGGAGAGGTCTTATGCTATACCTATAGCAAGATATATGGGCTGAAATGCATCTGCTTGAGGTTCTTCACTGTATATGGTCCAAGGGGCAGGCCCGATATGGCACCATACCTTTTTACAAAAGCAATAGATGCAGGAGAAGAGATATTTTTATTTGGAGACGGCAGCACCAGGCGTGATTATACTTATATTGAAGATATAACTGAAGGCATAATTGCCTGCTTAGGAAAGGATTATACGTATGAAATATTTAATCTTGGTAATTCAAGGACAGTCTCTCTGGGCGAGCTTGTTACGACAATCGAGCAGAAGCTTGGCAAGAAGGCAAAGATAGTACGTAAGCCAATCCCTCCGGGAGATGTCTTAGTTACTTACGCAGACATATCAAAAGCCACCAGGCTTCTTGGATATAGCCCAAAAACAAGTATAACTAAGGGAATATCAAATTTTGTTGACTGGTACCATGGCAAACATTAATAAGTGGATATGGGTCTTCCTGATAATTGTGCTCTGCATATCTTACTTCTCTGTTGTATATGCGGTAAGGGTGACACCGGTAATCAAGACAAGCGGGTATCAGAAGCTTATTGACTTCAAGCCTGAGATAGATGATAGTCCTTACCTCGGCAACATAACTGCGCCTATCACTATAATTGTCTACAATGAACTAGGATGTGACGGGTGCAACGCTTTCTATATTCAGACATACCCCTACCTGTATGATAACTATATCAAAACAGGAAAAGCAAGGTTATATTACAGGCCGCTATTGCTTGGAAGGGATATTTCAGAGAAAAGTCTTAATTATAATCTGACAAAATCTCTTTTGTGCACATCAGATGCCGGAGATAAATATTGGGAAGCATTTAGGAAAATAAATGTCGGAGAATACTATGGTCCGGTTGAATGTGATATCGACATGAAATTATCTGATTTGGCGCAGGAGAACCAGTTTTTCGGTATAATCGCAGGGCCAACTATATATATAGGTATAAATAACCATGATAATACAATAATTACCGGTATTCCGGCGCAAGATAGGCTCAGAAGGATACTCA
>JAAXVZ010000203.1 GCA_013335235.1 Nanobdellota archaeon
AGCGGAACTGGCCTCTTAGATTTCATGGAGTATGATTCACTAACCAAAGCTGGAAAAAACATTGACCTTGTATATGATATCCTCGAAAGCCCTATAGTAGGAGAATCAATAGCACAAGACATTAAATTGATTAGCGGTATCAGAGTGAAAATTGAAAAGGACGGAGAGTGGGTTGAGTATCCTGAAAAGATAAGCATTGTCGGTGGAACCTATGAAAGAACAGTAATAGCCCTTGATAGAGCTATTGCTGGAAGCAAAGTCAGGCTCGAATTCCTGAGATATGCCTATGCATTTGACTATATCGCATATGATGACCATCAGACAACTCTAGAGACTGCCGCTATTGTACCTGTCAAAGTCTTGTTCAATAGCAAGGATGTTTCTGCAGAGGTAGCAGAGACTGACGAGGATTATGTTCTTGTGCATAAAGGTGAGGAAGTGAAAGCGTATTATGACATCAAGCCTGGCAAGAAATACTTCCTTGCAGTCGGTGGATATTATCAGCCATTAAAGCCAAGCGAGCCTTCAGTCGATTATGGCGACTTATGGGCGAACAAGGACTACTTCATCAAGATCACGACGAACATGGATGAAGTTAGAAGGCAATTGGTCGAGAAATTCACTGAATAATTTTTTATTCTTTTTTAATAGAAAAAGCTAATCTTAAAAACTTCGTATTTATCTAATTCTATTGTGGATAAAGATAATGAATACTCAATAAATCCCTCTGAATCTCATACTAAGACAACCTGGTTCGAGCGCGCAATCTTCATATCCTGGTACTGCGCAAAGCCTACATGCAAGTTCTGCTACATGTACAGCATAAAAGACCAGATAAAGACGCCGATGATGGCCCGCAGGAGGTTAGAGTCCATCCTTGCAGAAGCCCTGATAACCAAGATATGCGGGTGGGAGATAGGGTTTGTCTCAGCAGGCATTGGCTCATGGAAAACAACTGAATTAAAAGAAGTCCTGGAGGGAATTAAGAAGATAACTGGGAAAAAGACATGGCTGAACCTCGGCTTCATGCCTGAATCCCAGCTGACAGAGCTTGCGCCATGGATAGAAGGTGTCACTGGAACTGTTGAATGCCCCAGGCTTGACATAAGGGAAGATATAGTGCCGGATAAGCCAATAGATAAGATCGACGAGATGTTCGGCTATGCCGATAAGCTGAAGCTAAAGAAATCAATTACGATAATTATAGGGCTAGGAGAGACAATCGACGATTTCAAGGTGCTCTCAGGCATGATTGAGAAGTGGAAGATACACCGCATAAATTTCTACAGGCTGGTCCCGCATGAGTCCACAGTCTATACAGAGGGCCCTTCTACAGAGTATTACCTGAAGTGGATAAACATGACTAGGCTTTCATTCCCTGACCTGCAGATCATAGCCGGATCATGGCCTGACAAGACTTCAGAGATAGAGCACCTGCTCACAGCAGGAGCAGACGCGATAACAAAGCTTCCAGCGATAAAGTATTTCGGGAAGAAGCCTGCAGTAGAGATTGAAGAAGGAGCGAAAAAGGCAGGGAGGAAGTTTATTGGGACATTGACAAAATACCCAAAAGTAGACGCAAAGAGGCTGCTGTATGACGCTGGCTTTGATGAAAATATAGCTGCAAGGATTCTTGAAAAATATGAAAGGTATAGGAGGAAGCTTGAGAGATGAAGCTCTTAGTCCTGCTCTCAAAGCAGCACCTCAATCTGGCTGCTGCAGAAGCTTCTGCTCTCTCAAGGAGGATATATCACCTGGAGGAGGATCTAATAATAGTTGAATCAGAGCCAGAGCTGCTATTGTCAAGATTGGGCTTCGCCCATAAAATCATCAGGTATCTATTCGACTGCAACTATGCAGACCTCGGGCCTGAGATCGATAAATTCAACTGGGATGCTGAATATAATAGCAGCTTCTCAGTGAGAGCAGATGGAATTGAAGAAGAGGGCATATCTAAACAAGTATTCAGGAAACTGGCAGCCCCTAAAGTCAACCTAAAGACGCCAGGGACGTGTTTTTTCTTTGCCAGGAGGAAGGATAGGGTCTTCTGTGGAGTGCTGCTGGGAAATGTAGACAAAGGATATCTTAAGAGAAAAGCCCACCTCAGGCCTAAGATGCACCCGACAAGCCTGCACCCAGGGCTTGCAAGGGCGCTTGTCAATCTGGCTGGATTGAAAAAAGGAAAAGTAATGGACCCATTCTGCGGCTCTGGCGGGATATTGATAGAGGCAGGCTTGATGGGACTCTCTGTCACCGGAAGAGATATTGAGAATGCCCAGATAGAGAGGGCAAAGAAGAATATGGAATTCTATGGATTGGATATATCAGGCATTAAAGCCGGAAACGCCCTAACGATGTCTGAGGAATCAGATGCTATTGTCACAGACATGCCGTATGGGAAAGGATCAAAAGCCAAAGATATCCTAAGGTTATATCCTGAATTTCTCGAGGCAGCAAAAAGCATGACTGGAAAACTTGTGATAATGATGCCAGATTTCCTCGAGCCGGACAAGATAGTGAAGGGATCTGGATGGTGCATCATAGGGTGCTATAAGTATTATGTCCATAAATCTCTTACCAGGGTGATATTCAATCTTCGCCTGCCTTATTCTGGTTCTTGAGTTTGACTGTGAAAATCACTACACCTATTATCAATAACATAGCCAACACCAATGCAGGCTTTATCAGAGGATTGGAATCAAGGTCAATCCCTATGAATAGGCCTGTCGGCTTGTCGCTTTTGAGCTTGCCCTGGCTTACAAGATACTTGCATCCCTGGATGACTGATTCCGCGACATCGCTGGCAGCGTCATATTCGCCCTGATCCATATAGATTATCGCCTTCTTTAGGAACTCATTTAGTTCCATGCATTCAGGATTGCTTGACAGAAGGTCATTTGCAAATGTCACTTTTGTCGCCGTCACAGACTGGTTCCCCTTAGATTTCTCGACAGAGTTTACATACACAAGCAGCTTGTCCCTGTAATTAGGATCAGAGACATTTGCCCATATTATTATTTCATAATGGTTGAATATCTTATAGGCGGTCAGCACCATCTCTGTCTCCCTCTCCTCGCCTGGCTTAAGCTCAGGGAAATAGTATGTGGAGAAGAATATTTCCGCCATTGTCTGGTTAGTCTCTGCTGAAAGGGTTATGCCACGGAGTGTCATATTACCGGCATTGCTTACCATTATTTTCTGCCTTAAAGTATTGTTCTTGTATATTGTCAGAGGCTGAGGTACAAGTATATCCAGATATATCTCCTTCTGTTTCTCTACTTCCTC
>JAAXVZ010000204.1 GCA_013335235.1 Nanobdellota archaeon
ATTTGATCTGGAGCTTGCGAAGCATTACAAGAAAGCGAAGCAGGAATTCCTCTATTCAAAGGATTTTGACGGAACCAGATTTTTGCACAGGAACGCGAAAAAACTCATAGATGACCTGGCAAAGGCTGGTGTCAGGACAATTATAATGGACGAGTGCCATCACCTCCTGGATTATTGGGCACTGATCATAAAAGAGCTGATAAAAAGGCTGGACAAGCCTTATCTTATAGGTTTGACTGCGACTCCGCCTGACAAAGAAGAGGGGCTTGATAATTATTATGAGATACTTGGGGATGTCGATTTCGAAGTGCCGACACCCGCTGTCGTTAAAGAAGGCAATCTCGCGCCTTATGTAGACCTCGCGTATTTTTGCAGGCCATCTGTCAGGGAAACTAGTTTCCTGAAGAATGTGCAGGCGTCTTTTGAATCCCTGATAAAAGAGATCTCCCAGAAAAAAGAGTTCGAGGAGCACATTAAGTCAAAGCTGGCACTAGAGCCTGAAGTGTGGCAAGACTTATTGAAAAAAGAAGCCTTGCTTGCAATTGCGATAATAAGATATGCAAGATTCAGGGAGATGGCCTTTGACCAGGAGACACTGCCTGAGATGGATTCCAGGATAGAGATGGATGACTGGCTAATCCTCTTGGAAGATTATTCATTGAACCGCCTGAAGCTGAGCGAAAATGAGAGCGACCATGCTGAGCTTGCAAGGATCAGGGCGATATTGAAGACCTTCGGGTTTGTCGTGACAGAGTCAGGGATCAGGCAGCAGCGCTCTCCAGGAGACATAATTCTCAGCCTTTCAGAGTCTAAAGATGCTGCGACAGTGAAGATACTTGAGAAAGAAAAAGAAGTGATGGGCAAGTTTCTCCGCGCGATCGTGATCTGCGACTTTGAGAAGAACAGCGCAATGGTGAAGTCAGAGCTTTCAGGGATACTTGATAAGGATGCAGGAAGCGCTGTCAGAACATTCAAGACAATAGCATCTGCAAAAGAGACAGGAGATTTAGACCCGGTATTAGTGACTGGTTCAGGTGTCTTGTGCGATGGGGACAGGATCGACGAGCTGATGGAAAAAGGCAATCTTTGGCTCTCAAAAAACAAGCACAAGATCAGGCTTAAGAAGGCTAAGACTGCCTACCCTAATATAATAGAGCTCTCTGGTGATGGGCCTGGCTGGGCTTCCCGAGTTTATGTAAGGATGATGACCTCGCTCTTTGAGCAAGGAGTCACAAGATGCCTTATAGGGACAAGAGGTATCTTTGGAGAGGGATGGGACAGCCTGTCCCTGAACACTTTAATTGACCTGACCACTGCGACAACCTCAGTTACCGTAAACCAGATAAGAGGAAGGAGCATAAGGCTTGACCCGAATAATAAGTACAAGCTTGCGCATAACTGGGACGTTGTCTGCGTCGCCCAGGATTTTGACGGTGGAGACAAGGACTTAAAACGCCTGATACGGAAACATAAGCATGTATACGGCCTCTGTGGGGATAAGATACTCAAGGGGATAAACCATATAGACAAGAACCTTGAGAACAGCCTGAAGACCCTTGGGTACAAGAAGATCAATCTTGACCTCACTAATTTCTGGATGATGGGGCGAGTGAACAAGAGGGCAGATGATTATAATGCATGGAAGATAGGCGAAGAGTACTCTAACTTCGAGTTTTCAGGGACTGAGATCGACAGGACTGACATGAAGTTCGCGACAGCGTTTACATTGAACGAGAGCTTAAAGCACATATTCTGGAACATTGTCTACACTTTTGCTGCAGCGCTTGGCTCATATTTTTTCTATTTCACAAGCTATGCCGCAAGCCTCGGATCTCTGATATTTTTCCTATTTTTCGCGATAGCTGTGTCTATCATATTATCCATGAAGAACATGCTCAAGTATTTCAAGAGGGCATTCCTTGATAACCCTGTGGACTCTTACCTGAAGGACATAGGGAAAGCAATCCTGCTCAGCCTGAAAGAGAACAAGCTGATAGATAACGGGATATCGACAGACAATATACGGATTGTCGAGAACAAGGAAAAGAACTATGATGTGTATATCGATTATGGCACAAAACAGGATGTCAGGCTGTTCTCTGAGTGCTTCAAGGAAGTGCTGTCTCCTGTGAGGGATCAGCGCTATCTTGTGTACAGGACTGACGCGAATATCTCTCCGTCTTTCTACTCGCCGATATGGTATATATTCAGGGAGCTGTTTTCTGTATTCAGGCCGGATGTGTATGCATATCACCCTGTGCCGAATATAATGTCTGTGAACAAGGAACGGGCAGATTGCTTTGCCAAGTATTGGAAGCAGTATGTCGGAGGCGGAGAGTTAGTATTTACGCGGTCAGAGCAAGGGTCAAAGGTATTATTGAAGGAGAGGAAGAAGAACAAGATAAAGATAAGGCATATGGCGTTTGAGATGTGGAGATGAGCTTTCATCCTGAGACTTTTTCAGTCAACGCCGACATTAATAATTAGGAGTTGAGCTAACCTGTTGTTTTTCTATTAGATATACCCTATAGCAGAGGGGTTTGTCCTGAGAGTCTCCGTCTGTGCCATGATGTGCCATTTGTGCGTTAACACAACATGGCACGGCCAGACGTAGCAAGCTAGGTTACCACGTGTTAGTGTGGTGTTCTAGCTTGCGAAGTAGGAGACTCAGGAGAGAGCCATAACAGAGTTAAACTTTATATATAGTCTATTGCAAATGTCGAAAATGGATAGCAATTACTGCGGCTACTTGTATATATGCAACGGCATAGGTGAACCGATAACCTCAATGATAGAGGTCACATACAAAGGCACCGCGGAACAGGCAGAAAGAATAGGCAACATGGCGTTTGCTCTCAATCATAAGCTAACAAAAAAAGGATATCAGGTATACTTGAATAAAGGGATAAATGCTGTTGCAAAGAACGATAGCATAATAAGATTCACACAGACCACACCTGGTGAAGAAGAACATGAGCGTTTCCATCTGGCGGTCAGGAAAGCTACAGATTTAAGGGAATACGAGCGAATCGGCGCAAATCTCATGGATGAATCGTTTGCATATTCAATCCAGGACTTTGTCGATTGGACGCAGGCTGTAGATGATCCTTCTGGCCATGAAGGATTCACGCAGAAACCCATAAAAGACAAGATAAGTAGAAGCCAGAAAAACGGCAGGAGACTTGCCTCATACTATAATCAGATTTTGCGCCATAAAGAGAGAGGAGATATATCTTGCCAAACGTTTCAACAAGCAATAGATTATTGCAATGAG
>JAAXVZ010000205.1 GCA_013335235.1 Nanobdellota archaeon
CATATCTTGGGAAACGGGTCTGGAACTGGCCATCTGGAACATACTTGAATTCCGGGACATCTATGGAACCAAAGCGTCTGTTTATTTCAGGATGTGATGCAAATAGGACAAGATGGCCATGCATGCCAGCCAGCAATTCCTTGACAAGGCCCCTGTCAGCATCGCTCTCGTTCAGGTTCATCTCTGCAATAAGGTCATCAGGTCGTTCTTTGAAATAGCCTATTCTGAGGCTGCTGACAACTGCATTATCATATTTTCCTTCGCAGATTGATCTGATTGCCATCGGATTTATTGAGGCCTCAATATGTGTCCCAAATCGATGTTCTTGCCCGGTCCTTGAAAGGAAAGGCGTACCATGCAATAAATAAGCTAGGCCTTCTGTCACTATGTTCTCTTCTGCTGGAAAGGAATTTGTCATCTATTATCACCTATAGCCTGGCGTTATCAGCTTATATTTAAACAATCCCGTTTCCAATATTCGCAATGCAAGATTGCTGAGAGAATCAGTCTTTGATAAAGCCGGAGATTATCCCTGAATATAATGTCAGGGATAACGCGCCTGAGAGCATGTGCTCTATTGAGATTATCCGGATGTTCCTTGCGCCACCGACAGGGACTGAGAATGAAGGGACTATCTCGTCATAGAGCGGCCTCATTGTCAGTATCTTCTTCCTATCCTCTGCTGTCAGCCTGGCCAACCCTTTCTCACAGCTTATGACAGAGTCAAAAAAAGAGAGGGAATCGCGCGCCGCCCATTCAAGAGAAGGAGATCCTGCCCTACTTAATCTTCCGCATATGTTTATCAGCTTAACGACCTTGTTTTTTCTTAAGTAATAGGCGTTAAAAGAAGCACTTGCGCCTGCACTTGAGCCTGCGAGAGCGATATTCTCTTTTCCAGCAAATGCATCGATTGCAGCAAGGAGGCTTTCTAGCTTGGCTTCAAAGCCTGTACTCTTGTCTTTCCATCCGAACGCATGGACCATTGTCTTGATCCCTCTCTTCCTGAAAAAATGATCTGCGGCGAACTCAAAAAGGCGCGTCTCATCGCTCAAGCCAGGGACCAGGATCAATTTAGCCATGCCAGATGGTCTGCATCACAGGCTTATTAATTATTGGATTCATAAGATTTAAATACAAATTATCCTTTGAGAAGCAAAATGACAATTAAGATTTCTTCATTGAGCGGCCCGGCGTATCCACGACTGGCCACAGCGGCTGCCCAATAGGGCGCGCATTGTCCTGATTTGAGTATATACCAATACATAATTAATTTATACTTTTAATGCATCAAATAAAATAACAGGTGAGAACAAATGGTAATACATATAGAGCTTCCAGACGGATCAAAAAAACAGTTCCCGAAGGGGACTTCAGGTTACGAGATAGCAAAATCAATAGGTGAGAGGCTTGCAAAAGACGCCCTCGCGATAGAGGCTGACGGAGAAGTAAAGGACCTCAACACAAAGCTTGAGAAAGACTGCAAGTTCAAGATATTCACATACAAAGACCTGGGTGGGAAAAAGACGATGTGGCACACATCGGAGCATATATTGACCCAGGCCATGCTTAAGCTATTTCCTAGCGTGAAGATGGCGATGGGCCCATCGACTGATGAAGGGTTTTATTTTGACTTTGAATCTGACCGCAGTTTCACTCCTGATGATTTTCCGGCAATAGAGAAAGAGATCGCTGAGATCGTGAAAAAGGACTTGAAGATAGAGAGGAAAGAGATCCCTGTGAAAGAGGCGAGGAAGCTTTTCGAGCACAACAAGTACAAGCAGGAGTGGCTCGATGAGATCGAGAAGAACAAAGAGCCTGCGACAGTATACTGGACAGGGGATGAGTTTGTCGACCTGTGCGCTGGCCCCCATCTTCCATCGACCGGAAAAGCAGGGACGATAAAACTTTTGAGGATCGCTTCAGCTTATTGGAGAGGGGATTCAAAGAACAAGCAGCTTCAGAGAATCTACGGAATCTCGTTTAAAGAGAAGAAAGAGCTGGATGAATACATTAAGTTGCAGGAAGAGATAGAGAAGCGCGACCACAGGAAACTGGGAAAAGACCTGGATATCTTCGAGATAGTTGAGGAAGTCGGGCCTGGTCTTGTGTTCTGGCTGCCTAAAGGGACTATAATAAAGGAAGCTCTTGAGAACTGGGCTAAAGAGACTGAGGCTAAGTGGGGTTATAAGAGAGTCTCGACACCAATGATAACAAAGGAAGGCGTGTTCCACACTTCAGAGCACCTGCCGCATTACAAGGACTCCATGTTCTCGCCGATGGACATCGATGGCGAGAAATATTACATAAAGCCTATGAACTGCCCGTTCCATCACATGATATTCAAGGCAAGGACAAGGTCATATAGGGATCTGCCGCTCAGGCTTGCTGAATATGGCTGGTGCCACAGGTATGAACAGTCAGGCGCTATAACCGGACTCCTAAGGGTCAGGAGCATGCAGATGAACGATGCGCATATCTATTGCACAAGAGAGCAGGCAGTCGACGAGTTCATCGCAGTCATCAGGCTGCATGAGTATTATTACAAGATGCTGGGGATAACTGAATACTCGATGGAGCTTGCACTCAGGAATCCTGAGAGCAAGAAGTATCATGGCGATGAGGCTATGTGGAAAGAGGCTGAAGAGCTGATGATGGAAGCCATGAAGAAGTCTGGTGTCAAGTACACTGTGATAAATGACGGCGCAGCATTCTATGGCCCTAAGATAGATTTCCAGATAAAGTCAGTCATCGGCAGGGAGTTCACAGCCTCTACAAACCAGATAGACCTGTTCATGGGCAAGAAGTTCGGCCTTGAATATACAGGAGAAGACGGAAAAAGATATACTCCTGTAATCATCCACAGGGCGCCACTCGGGACGCACGAGAGGTTCATCGGATTCCTCCTTGAGCACTTCGGAGGCAAGTTCCCATTGTGGCTCTCGCCTGTGCAAGTAAGGCTCATGACAGTCTCAGAGAAATTCGATTCATACGCAAACAGCCTTGTAGAGAAGATGCTAGAGGCAGGCATCCGCGCTGAGCTTGACAACAGGTCAGAGTCCATACCTAAAAAAGTGAGGGACGCACAGCTTGAGAAAGTGCCATTGATGCTGACAATCGGAGAGAAGGAAGTCGAGGCAGGGACAGTCGCATTGAGGACTTTGGATGGCCAGGTAAAGTTCGGGCTTGAAGCGGCGAAATTCATAGAGCAGGTCGCAGAGAATATCAAGAGCCGCGCACTGACTTTCAAAATCTAAAGGTTTTTATTCTCATCT
>JAAXVZ010000013.1:0-11945 GCA_013335235.1 Nanobdellota archaeon
TTGCTGGCGGAACAGGGAATATATCTGGCGCCTGCAGAGAAGCCAAAGGCCAAGGAAGAGAAAAAGCCTGATCCTGTCCCGATCATACCTGAGCCTCCAGAACTCGGAAGCGGGGATATCACGGCATTTTCTGAACCCTCTTCTATGAAGGCGCCAGATATATTCCCTGTTCCGCCAGCAAAATCTGACAAAAAGAAAAGCGGATTCTTCTCATCCATATTCGGCAAGAAGAAAGAGCCGGTACAAAAACTGCCTGAGCCTGTGATAGAGCCATCGATAGATGATTTCAAGCCTAGCCCTATTCCTCCTCCTCCCATTGACACACCCAAGGCCGCAGCAGCTGAAGAGCCAAAGAACGAAGAGATAAAGGCAAAAGACATTGCTACATCTGAACTCAGCCTTGAGACAGGTCCTAAGCTTGACACAGGCCTTCCAAAGCACGAGCTTACGACAGACGATGGCTGGTATGATGAAGGAGAGCAGTTCCTAGAGAAAGAACTTGAAGAGGAAGGCGAGCATTTCCTGGAGAAAGGTGATGCTCCTGCGTTGGCCTTGACACCGCTATCCCAGGTAAAGGGCATTGGTCCAGTCAGCGAGAAAAAGCTTAAAAAAGCAGGGATAAAGACGGCAGAGCATATAGCAAATAAAGACCATAAATCCCTGGCAAAGACGCTGAAGATAAGCGAGAAGAGCGCAAGGCAGATTGTCACAAACGCAAAGAAGATAACAAAGATAAAAGAGCAGCTCAAAGAGACAAAGAAAAGCAAGGTAGGTGATGTAAGGAGCATTGTCAGGCAGCTTGATGAAGAGAAGAAGAACCTTGACAAGCTGCGTTCAAAGACAAAGCCGGTCACAGAAGATAAGATAATTGAGCTGGAAGGCCATCAGGACTTGATTGAGGTCCTCCAGAAATTAGAGAATAAGAGAAAAGAGCTCTCTGAGATGGAGCAGCGTATCACTGAGAAGCAGACAAAGCTTTCCAGCCATGATGATACATATAGGCGTGATTTGGAGAACCTAGATAACCTGAAGAGGAGGCTGGACCATGATATCAGAGAGAGGACCCAGTATCTAATCAATCTTGAAAAAGAATATTTCCAGAAAGCCCAGAATCTGGCAAAGCAGAAATCTGAGATTGAGATGAAAGAGAAGTCTCTTTCAGAGAAAGAGAAGTTCCTTCGGGAGCAGGAGCATAGCGTCAAGATAAGATTGAACGAGATTGAGGATAGGTCAATCACTATGCAGACAAAGGAGCAGAAGTATCAGAAGCTTATGCGTGACCTGGAGAAGCAGGATTCGGTGCTGAAAGAAAAGGAGCAGGACCTGCTCAAGAGGGAGTCAGAGTATGTAGATAAGCTAGAGGCATTAGAGACGCATGAGAAAGGCATACTCAAGAGCCTTGAGGACAAGAGGAAAAGCCTTGAATCAAAAGAAAAGGAGATAGAGGTCCGCGAGAAGAAGATATCTACCAAGCAGAGGACTGTAGATAAGAAAGGCGTGGCTGTCGAGTATGCACAAAATATAATAGAAGAGCAGAAGAACAAGCTTGTAGATGATGAATTCGAGCAATATTTGCATGATCAGCTTGGCGTCCTCAGGAACTCAGGGATAAGCGTTGGTGATATAAATTTCGCAAAGAGCATCAGTGTCCATGATACAAGCGACAAGGGGAACAAGACCATATACCAGCTGATAGATACCTGTAAGGACCTTATGAAATCTGGAAGAGGTTCTGATGCAAAGATCATCTATAACCAGATCAGGGAAAGGTATTATGACCTGGATTTCACCAGCCAGAAAGAGAAGGAATCTGTGCATAATATCATCAGGTCACTATATGATGAGATTAACCTCTCTGATATAGGGAAGAAAGGTCTCTAGGATCTTATTTCATTCCCTTTTATTTTTATTTTTCCAAAAAACCTGTTGATTATTTCTATATTTGTCTTTAGATGGCTTGTCTTTTTAGGGACTCTTATTGTTCCACCTGCAAGTGCTAGGTATATCAGGAGCTGGTCAGCCAGATGCTCATCAAGCATCGAATTCTGCCTTATGGTCTTCAGCAGGCTCTCTGCAGCAAGCCTTCCTACATCTTCTGCTTTCATATTCCTCTCGCCAAGATGTCCTGCACCTGAAGAGATTGTCTCAGAGCCGTCAAATGTCTCCTTCAAAGAATATTTTGCCCATAGGCTGACAACTGAACCAGGAGAGGAAGTCTCGCTATATATCGTTTCTATGAATAAGGGTGCGTTCTTACCGCCGAGCGCGTATCTTGCAGATTTTGCTTGCCTTTCAGCTACCTCTCTATTCAGCAGCTCTTTTGAAGCGTGACTTATCCCGCAGATACTCACAAGCGATCCTTTAAGGCCAATGTTGAACCTTATTCTTTCGCTTAGGAGATATTCATGGAAATATGCAAATGATTCAAAACTTGCCATTGAGTACTTAGGAGACACCCTCAGCACAACAATTCCCTGGCCTGCGGGATAATAACCTCTCCTCTGTATCTCTATCTCTACATCCGCAAACCGTTTAATATGCGGGAGAAAGACATTGATAAAATAATCTATCCCTGGGCTGTTAGCGACGTCTGTCCCTCCTGTGACTTTTATATGGAGTTTCTTGTCAGAAAATATAGCTATTGGCAGCATCGCCTGCAATAGAAGAGTGACAGATCCAGCTGTCCCTATATCCAGGTTCATGCTGGAGAAATGCAATCTCCCGGGGATGAACTTCAGGTCTGTGCTTCCGAGCGCTGCGCCTTGGACTTCTGCATTGCATTGGCTGGCAACTCCATTCACGCATGCAAGATGCTGGCTTTTCAGTCCAGGTTCCTCCCTCCCTCCTCTGATATTGGATATATGGAAGGGTATCCCTGTGAGTGCAGAGAGAGAGCAGGCTGTGCGGATTATCTGA
This sequence comes from Nanobdellota archaeon, assembly GCA_013335235.1. Lineage (GTDB taxonomy): Archaea > Nanobdellota > Nanobdellia > Woesearchaeales > GW2011-AR15 > JAAXVZ01. The sequence goes on from JAAXVZ010000013.1 coordinate 2,917, forward strand.
CCGCCACCTTCAAGAAAGGACCCATCCAGCTCAATCATAGAATAAAAGAATAGAGGCTCATATTAATTGTTTTTCTCAATGAACTCTCTCATGCGCTTGACATACGCCTCTGCTTCAGAGAACAGCCTGTCATAATCCTGGCCAGAGATACTCATGACGTCGCGATACTCAATCTTTTTCGATAGGTCATAGAACTTCTGTGCAGTCCCTGCATATTTCTCTTCTAAGAGCCCTTGCTTGACTAATTTTTCAGATATCATGCTTGCAACATGGTTCGGTGAAGGAGGGATCTCGTTTATCTGCATCAGGGCAGCGTGGGAAGCGTCGATGACTGCCCAGTATAGGTCCAGGACAGCTCCAATCATCTTGAGCCTTGCGCTCTCCATGGATTCTCCGCCTTTCCTGTAATATGTCCAGACAGACTCCTGGCTAGGTTTTATCCTGCCCTGCTGGAGAAGTATCTGCAAAGGCCTGAAAAACTCCCTATCGACAATCGGGACACCATCCCTTAAGATGTTGATGGCGATAGGATCGCCATTCCTGACAAATTCCCAAAATGATGTGTACTTGAATGTCGTCACATGAAGCCTTGTTGAAATCTTTGCAACAAGATTCTCGACTACTATCCTATACGTCTGCACAAACTCTCTATTGAGATATATTGAGACGTCATCCAATATTATAAGGATATCGATATCATGGGCTTTCTTCTTTTTTCTTGCTTTGCTGCCGAAAAGCACAACGCCCTTGATGAACTTGCCGACTTCCTTTGTTATTGCAGCCGAAAACTTGTAAGCGATATCAAGATCATCCTGCGGATATTCTTTTTTCTCCACATCTTTACTATGTATCTCTGATTCCACGAATAAACACCTCTCTTATTCCATACCAAGCCCAGTATAAAACGGTGAGCCCTTGAACTCCTCACTGGGAGAATATTCACCAACAACATACCTTGGCGGCTCAGTCCTTCCGAAATATGATCTGTATACATCTGTCCACTTGTTCTGTGCGAAACCAGATACCTGAAGCCCATATACCGGGCTGTCGAAATGCATCCATGTATCTGGAAGACTTGTATTAGGGTTGAATGAACCAGACTCGACGATGAACTCGCGAAGGGTCGAATTTTCTTTGACTTGCTTGATGAAATCTTTTATTGGCGAGTTACCGTCTCCTGCAGTAAGGTGCTCGTCATGGAAACCCATGTTGTCGCTGATATGGACGTGGCCGATGATGCCATCCTTTACTAAGGATTCGGTCTCTTTCAAGAGCCATTTATTGAATCGCGTGTTCTTCTGCTCTTCAGTCTCTCCTGGCTTTGCGACAAAGTATTTCTTCCATATATTAGCGTGGCCGATATCGAATGTGGCTTTGATATGCTTTTCAGCAAGTTTCTTTGCCTCTGACTCGCTTTTATTGTCATATGTGACAAGATCCTTAATCATCTGCTCCCTTCCTGTTTCAATAATCTTTCTTAGTTCTTTTGGCTGGGCACCGTATAGTTCAGGGAATAGATTCTCTGGCGCAAGATATATATCTTCTTTAAGATCAAAGGCGGCTTTTCCAGATTTATAGTCATTATGCGCCTTCTGGCTAAACTGCATCGCATACCTTCCGAGTTCAGAAAGCGATTTAGCGCTTTCCTTGACTGCGAATTCTGGAGCTGTCTCAAGCCTCTTAACCATTTCAAGAGTTTCAAGTGCTTGCCTCTTACCCAATATATCGAATTGTGATTGTCGGTTAATTGTTGCCTCTGCCTGATTCAGGGCTTTTTCAAGATATTCTACTGGGTCGAGCGTGTCTGGTGGCATGAACGGCATCTGCCTGCCTGCCTGCTGTTGGAATTTCCACCAATCTTCTTTTGGAACCTTCTTTTGCATGTCTTTATAGAAATTAAGCGCCTTCTCGATATCCTCTTTCTGCTTGATAGCTTCCTCATATTGGCCTTTGGACAGTCTGGCGAAATTGATGTTATACTGGACCTGGTTTAAGGCATGCAACATATGGAATTCTCGTGCAAAATATTCATCATCCTTGTTTTTCACTTCATCCCACTTGCCAGCCATCTTGTATTCTTCTTTTCTCAATTCCAGAAATTTGTTGAAGCTCATCTGCTCAACTTTAATGGTCCCGTCAACATCAAGCTCATAAATCGGTGTCCTTCCTTCATGGATCTTATCAAATTTCTGTAATATTGGGTCCTGTACATACGAGCCATCTCCATTTGTGAGATATTTGTAATGTTCTTTCCCATCACTCCCTTTTTCTTTCCTGATTATAGGAACAGCGACTAGATCATTTCTCTTTACACCGGATAATTTCCTGGTGATCGGGTCAACAAGCATGAATTGTTCTCTATCCTTTTCCTCATTATGCATCATAAACTGAGGATTGCCTTCTTTATCAGTTAATCTTGTAAGCATGTTCCTTGGTGCTTCTCCTGTGTGGAAGACGACAGCTCCTCCTGTTGTAGCTTCTGCAGCAAAGTGGATTGCTCTCTTTATCTCGTCTATCGTCTCTTTCCTGTGCTGGTCATCAAACGATCCTTGTCTCATGTCAAGGCCAGATAGGCCAGATACACCTACAGAAGCATGTGTTGTAGTGGTAATCTCATTGAACTCAGCAAGCTCCCTCATGTCCATTCTTTCTCTTGCGCCGAAAGACTCCGGTGTTGCCGCTTCTTTCCTTCCCTTTCCCTGGCCGAAGAAGCCCATCTCTATCTTGTTTGCGCCGTGGAATATCCTGGCCTTAAGGGCTGAGGTCTGATGCTCAAATGGGTTGGTTGTAGTCCCGAATGAATCTATCCCTATATCCGATAGAGTATCCAGCTGCTTCATCTCTTTACTTATCGCTCCAGGCTTGGCTGGATTTGAGGATGCATAGTATTCATCCATTCTATTCCACCCAGTAAAGGTTGCCGCCAGGTCCCATCTTATATCTATAGTAGCCTTCCCAGCAAGCCTCCACAGCAAAATGCTCTGCCCTATGGTGCGCAATCTCATCAGACCGCTTAGGCTTCTCTGCTTTCTTTTTCTGCTCTCCGCCGCCAGCGCTTCCGACTATCCCTTTGCCTAATTCCTTGAAACCTTCAAAGACACTCACAAAAGGAGTCAGGATGTTCTCTGTTTTAGGTTTCTCTTCTTTCTTTTTTGGATCCTCAGGGAATTTTTCACCGGCCTCTCTTAGATATTTCCTCAGGTCATCACCCAGAGTATCCATGGCCTGCTGGATGGAATCGCTTATCTGCTGCGCGGAATCGTATTCCTTTTTGTCAGATTTCAGCGCATCTCCGACAGAGCATAGAAGATCTAAGTCATCCTCTTGCCTGTATGCAATATAATTCTTTATCTGCTCATCGCTCCATGCATATGCCCGTATTGTGATATCAGCCATCCCGCTGTATATTGGGCCTTTGTTCTGGTATTCATATGAATGGAAAGACAATTCAGGCTTCACCCTATAGAAAAAATGGACTGACAAGACCGCGCTTGCATGACCGAAATCCTTCCTTACAAATAAGGATTCCAGTTCTATTATCTGCGTCTCGAAAGAGTTGATGAGATTTGGATCACCCATGTTCTTTTCATAGACACGCAGGCGTCTGACATTCCTCAGATATGGTTTCACCCAGCTCATATATAGGCGGATTGTGTCATAATGCTGCCTTAGATATTTTATCTCGAAGCTCTTCCTCTGCTCGAGTTCACGCTTCGTCATAGCCTTCCATTGGTAATATTGCTTCAGTTTCCTCTTGAGGACTTCCCTGACCTTGGGGTTGAATTTCAGCTTGTCAACCTCTGTTTCGATGTTCTCCATCTTGTCAAGCTTTATCCTGAAAAATAAGTCTGGCAGGATTGCAAATCCGATTGTGTTGGCAAGGCCATATACCGAGCCAGGGTTTTTGGCTCCGCCTTCTACCTGGTCAATCCAAAGGCCTTTCAGGACAAACTCTGCGCTTTCAGCGTTGCTGGGATGTCCTTTATAGACTATGTTCCCTTCTTTGTCTTTCTTCGGCTTTCCATTGTCATCCAGTACAACATCCTTGTCGCTGTCCCAGTAGTAATGCAGCCTCTCATCAAGGACCCTGACTTCCCTAACTATCTGGAACAGGCCTTTGACCATTTCGCTGACACCTTTTAGATATTGGGATGCCTGGGCCTGCTGAGCGCCAAGCCTGGATTGCATGTTACCGAACATAGAAGACGCTGCGCTCTGGGACATAGTATCTATTACCTTGTGGACCTTCTCAAAGCCCCATGTCTCCTGATAGAACCTCAAGAACCAGTAGTATGTCTGCTCTATGTTGAAGTTAGGGTATTCCAGGACCAGCCTGAATCTCCGCTTAGGCTCTGGAAATTCAGTTTTTACAAATCTATGCTGGTATTTCTCGAATTCTTCCTGACCCTTTGCTTCAAGCTCCTTTTTCTTGTTCCTTGTAACAGTCACGAATTTATATTTGCACAATGCCCCTGCAATTGGGTCTTTTCCTAGAAGCTCCTCCTCAGGCGTCTTCTCTGGGACAGCCGCAGCATTATCTTCCTTCTTCGCTTTCTCCAATTTCAGTCCAAATAGTTCAAAAGCCATTTTTCGTCATCGAGATGTGATTTTAATAGTAATAGACGTAGGAGATAGCATATAAAAAGGTTTCGGAAAATCTAACATTGTCCGTGAATATCAATTGCACCATATGCAGGCAATGCCTTGCAAAAATATTAAAACTAACTCTTATTTGTAAGGGGGATATGATGGAAATAGCAAAGAAACTTCATCCGCTTGAAAGAAAAGTACTTCCTCACATTGTAAATCATTCTTCAATAAGTGAACTCGCTAAGGTGTCTGGGTTGCAGGAAGTTGAGGTCATGAGGGCATGCCAGTGGCTTGAGAACAGGGCGCTTCTCACGATCAAGTCTGAAGAGGCAGATGTAATAGATCTTGACATAAATGGCCATGAGTATAGGAAGAAAGGCTTGCCAGAAAGGATTTTTTTGAAGGCGATTGCAGAGAAACCGCACACTATGTCAGAGCTATCCAAGAAACTATCAGGTGAAGAGATAAATATCTGCATAGGACAGTTGCGCAGGATAGGTGCGATTGAGATAAAGAAAGAGGCAGAGCTAGTCTTTTCAATCACAGATTCAGGGAGAAAACTGCTTGAAAAAGAGAGTGAAGATGAGAGGCTATTGAAAAAGGCATTTCCATTAAAACTTGACACTCTTACAAAAACAGAGTCTCTTGCTGCGGATGAACTGCTGAAGAGAAAACAGATAATAAAGAAGGACAGACGAATAGAAAGGACGATCACACTTACGCATGAAGGCGAAAAAGTCGCAAAAGAAAACCTGGATATAGACCTTATAGACAAGGTGACACCTAAGCTATTGAAATCAGGGGACTGGAAAGGCAAGGAATTCAGGGCATATGATGTCGAGATCAATGTCCCCAGGATATCCGGCGGAAAGAGGCATTTCACGAACCAGGCGCTGGAATATATCAAGAGCATCTGGTTAGAGCTTGGTTTCAAGGAGATGACAGGCCACTCTGTCCATACAAGTTTCTGGGATCTTGACGCATTATTTGTTCCCCAGGACCACCCTGCAAGAGAGATGCAGGACACATTTTACCTGAAGACCCCTGCAAAAGGCAAGCTTCCTGAAAAAGAGCTTGTTTCAAGGATCAAGAAGACCCATGAGGATGGCTGGACAACAGGAAGCCTCGGCTGGAGAGGAGAATGGAGCAGCGAGAAAGCAAAGGAGAATATCCTTAGGACCCATACGACTGTGCTTTCTGCTCTGACATTGTCAAAACTGAAGAAAGAGGATCTGCCTGCAAAGTTCTTTGCAGTCGGGAAATGCTACAGGAACGAGACAATGGACTGGAAGCATCTCTTCGAGTTCTATCAGGTAGAGGGAATAGTTGTTGATGAGGATGCGAATTTCTCGAATCTGCTTGGGTATCTGAAAGAATTTTTCAGGAAGATGGGCTATCCTGATGTAAGGATCAGGCCAGGGCATTTCCCTTATACTGAGCCATCTGCAGAAGTTGATGTCTTCCACCCCATACGAAAAGAGTGGGTAGAGCTTGGAGGCTCAGGGATATTCAGGCCAGAGGTCACAAAGCCATTGATGGGCTATCCTGTTCCTGTGCTTGCATGGGGGCTTGGCCTTGATAGGATAATCAAGGAATATTGGGAGATACAGGATTTAAGGGACTCGTACAAGAATGATGTGAAGCAGCTAAGGGATTTTAAGATGTGGTTGAAATGATGGTGAAGAAAAATGACGATAAAATCAGATGAAGAAGCAAAATTCAAGGAACTAGATGAAAGAACAAGCTCGCTTGAACAGAACGCAGATATTAAAGAAAGGATAATGGGAACAGGTGCATTAGTTAGTGTTACAGTTTTGTCTTATACTGGGTTAGTTCAGAAAAGCAATCGTAGTGATTTTAAAACAGAGATTTTAAATTCTATGCGGCGGATAGATGGTTGGATGCCTAGCGTTATAGCTGGCAGCCCAGTGAATATAAAATCTATAAGGTCTGAGGTTAAAAAGATAAGGGACTTAAGGAAAAATCTTTCTTTTCCTTCTTGATTAGCGAAAATGCCAACAGTAACTATCAACCGCAAAGTATTGGACAGGATAATAGGAAAGAAGCTTCCAGATGACAAGCTGAAAGACAGGATCTCGATGCTGGGAACAGACCTTGAGAGGATGGATGACTCTGAGATTGTTGTGGAGATCTTTCCAAACAGGCCAGACATGCTCTCTGAGCAGGGTTTTGGCAGGGCTATGTGCTCATTTCTCGGTGTCCAGACAGGCCTCAGGAAATACGATGTCAAGAAAAGCGGGGAGAAAGTCATAGTAACAAAAGAAGTCAAGGATGTCAGGCCTTTTACAGTGTGCGCTATCGCAAGGAACCTGAAACTCGACGATGAGAAGATAAGAGAGATAATCCAGGTGCAGGAGAAGCTGCATATAACTTTCTGCAGGAAGAGGAAGAAGGCGGCTATAGGGATATATCCTCTAGAGAAAATCAAGATGCCGATTACTTTCACTGCAAAGAAGCCAGAAGATATAAAATTCAGGCCTCTTGAAGCGAATAGGGAGATGGCTGCAAATGAAATCCTGGAGCAGCACCCTACCGGAAAAGAGTATGCTCATCTGGTCAAGGGATTGAAGAAATACGCTGTTTTCCAGGACGCCAATTCTGAGATATTATCTTTCACGCCTATCATCAACAGCCACAAGACAGGAAAAGTGACTGACGCGACAAAGGAAGTATTCATCGAAGTCTCTGGACCGAGCCTGCATACAAATGAGTATGTCCTGAATATCCTGACATGCGCTCTTGCAGACATGGGCGCGCAGATATATTCGATGGAAGTCGTGTATCCAGATAAGACAATCACAACTCCAAATCTATCTCCAAGGGAAGTTGATTATTCTCTGGATTTCTTGAATAAGACTCTCGGCATTTCCCTTAACCATAAGGAGTTCAAGGAAAACATGGAAAAGATGGGGTTTGGAGTAGAAAAAGACAAAGTCCTAGTGCCATGCTACAGGCCAGACATCATCCACCAGGTCGATCTTGCAGAGGATCTGGCTATTGCATATGGCTACGAGACATTTATTCCAGAGCTGCCGAAGAAAGCGACGCCTGGAGAAGAAGATGCTATAGAGAAATTCAGGAAAAAGGTATCGATATTGCTTGCAGGGCTGAACATGCTTGAGACCTCAAGCTACCATATCTCGAATAAGGATCTGCAGTTAAAGAAAATGCTCTTAAAGGAAAAGGACTATGTCGAGCTTGCGAATTCCAAGTCAGAGGATTATACCTTGATGAGATACTCTATGCTAGCCTCCCTGATGCAGATACTTGGGGAAAACACTCATAATGAATACCCGCAGGACCTATATGAGATGGGTTATATCTTCAGGCAGGATGATGCAGAGGAGACTGGTGTCAGGGAGGATTTGGTTCTTTCTATAGTTAAATGCGGCCCTGATGCAGAATACACGAAGATAAGGCAAGTATTAGATTACCTGTTTACGAGCCTGGATATGAAATACGAAGTCAAGGAAGCGTCACACCCAAGTTACATGGAGGGCAGATGTGCCAAAATTATAGTTGGCGGAAAAGATATAGGTTATCTGGGTGAATTAAACCCGCAGGTATTAGAGAATTTCGGAGTGAGTATGCCGGCAGCAGGGATGGAGATAAAGTTTTGGGTTATTTATAAATAAAATTACTTATTAGTGGTAACATTTATATACCTGTTCTTGCTTAGTTTTAGTATGTTGCAGACTTCAGCTACAGAAATGCCTATTGTTGTTGTTGGCCAGGTTGAAGGATGGTTCAGAAAGAAAAATATCTTAAATATAAATGGAAAAAAATCTCAAGATGGACCCAGGAATACTTAAAGTAATAACAAAAGTTCTTGAAAAAAGAGCTGAAGAGCACGATCTGGATAAATTAGTTATTGTTTTCTCTGGTAATCCTAGCCGAAGAGATGAGGCTCTAAAAATATTTGAAAGAGAAAAAGGTGCTTTGGATCTTCTTAACCCCCTCCTAGACTATTGTGAAGTAGGAGAGATGAAAATACACGCAGATATCATGCATGCTAACCGTACAATGGCAAAGCAAAGGGAAATCCCTGAAGCACTCAGAAAAGTTACAGTCTATCTAGATTATCTTTATCAAAATAATTATTTATGCTCAGAACGGATGCCTTCTATGAACGCAGTTATGAGAGATTTTAAAGAAATGAGTTTGGGTTTAGTTTCCTCTTTTGTTGACTCTGCGTTTGGGGATCAAATTTCAACAGATCAAATCTCAAGTGCAAAATTTGGGAGTATTGCAATGGCAAAATCTGCTGCCATTACTCGAAAACTCCCTCGGCAACAACAATTTTAACATGATTGTTGGCGATGGCAAACAAGCCATTTACCGCTGGCGCAGTGGCGACTGGCGATTGCTGGCCGGCAAACTGGGCGAAAGTTTCCCGGTTTTTGGCCTTAAGAATGAAG
>JAAXVZ010000013.1:11955-12802 GCA_013335235.1 Nanobdellota archaeon
ATGGCATATGTATAGGGAAAATCGCTCAACTTTGTCAGATCAAATGATACCTAATATTCGCGCAGCGCGTCAATCGTTAGATTCTTTATCTCCGTATTTTGATTGCTTGGGTGAAGGATTTGTAGCGACTTCATTGAAAACAATGTATAAAAAAGAGGCTGCAATTGCCTCACTGGCGGAACAGCTAGCAAGAAAAAAAGGGGATATAGATGTGATGTACCCTATTGCACATGGGGGGATAGAAATTGCAGTTGAATTAGGTTTGTCTTTTCCAGATATACCTATATACCCCCTTTTGTACTCTACAAAAACAAAAAAACAAAGAAGATATGACCCCCATGGTGATGAATGTTTTATCACTGAAAATAAAGATAAAACTTGTCTATTGGTAGAAGATTGGGTTACTACGGGTCACACCTTAGTTGATATTATTGAAACCATGAAAAATATTGGTTTGAGTAAAATAGAGTGCGCTACTGTGAAAAGAGATCCACTAAGTATCGGGATTCATGGGTTGGAAGAGGTTAATATTTATTCAGGGCAAATCTCAAGATATCTAGGAACTAAATAATATCTTTTTATAGACTATATATCAATTTTTTCAAGAAACGAAAAATCTCTTTTATTGGCAAAATTGAATCAATGAAATGAACTATATCATGTTTAGGTGGCCATTGAACTTAGCCAATGTAACTGACATCTTCCTTCTTGCCAGATTTCTTCACAAGCTCTTCTGCCCTCTTCATCTTGCCTTCCATCTCCTTTATCTCCTTGTTCAGGTTCTTCAGGTTCAGGTCAAGCAAAAACCTGGCATCAAGAACTTTTAATAGCTCTCGGCCAGCAGTCA
>JAAXVZ010000206.1 GCA_013335235.1 Nanobdellota archaeon
GATATACGGAGGGATATTCAGAGAGGAAAATTAGAACCTCAGATCCCCATCCAATTTCTTTTTATCTGCGTATCTCAGCGCAAGCTTGACCAGGACCCTGTTCTCCTCTTTCAGCTTCTCGATCATCTTGTCTTTTCTCTGAAGCTCTTTGTACAAAGTATCTATGACCTTGTCTTTCTTGCTCTTCTCGATCTTCGGTTTATTTATCGTCTTTATCTGCAGGTTTTTCTTTGATATCGGCATCTTTACCTCCAAGTCTCATTAGAGACAGGGCCATTAATAGGATATATACTAAGAAAGGCAAAATCCCAAGCTTCAGGACTGGCGATAAGCCTAGCTCCATGACAACAAGCGGACTCATCGCATAGATTGAGGTCCGCCAGACATGAAGATGCTTTGCGCTCTTGCCTCTTGCGACAAGCAATAGGAACGCGATAAGAGTCATTATGATTGAAAGCACCATGTACTTCGCGATATAAATGAGATACAGCACGAAGAGCACTGACGGGGCGACCATTATAAGGATGACAAAGTAAAGCCAGCGTATCCCCCTTATGACTTCCAGGACATTTGAATAGTCTGATATGCTCTTTGCCTCATAATCGTATAATCTTGGAGGGAAGAGGCTTGGCGAAAATACCCTCCGTATTATCTGGGAATTGGTGATGGTGAGATAGCTATCTGTGTGATTCTGCGGCTGTTTTGTAAAATCGACTATGACCTTAGGATATCCCCAGACGACAACAGGCTCTTTTAGTTCTACATCAATACCCGTGATATTGAATTTCTCAAAATTGGATAAGGCAGTCTCAACGCTCTGCGGGAACTCAAGCAGCCTCGGGAAAGACAGAATCGTCCCTAAGAGGAGCGATATAGAGACAAGCATCAAAAGGAACTGCAAGGTATCCCGTTTCCTTCTTGTCATGAGCATCCTGTAGTTTTCAGGGGAAAGTGAACTCTTGAACAGAAATATGAATTCGTTTAGCCTCATGCAAACTCAATTGATTCCCGAGTATTTAAAAGTTGTGAGAATATGGTCCGCCACGTGGTGGCTGCATAATTCTAGGGATATAAGGTTCTGCAAGCTCTGGGTCTGGCTTGATAATTTCTCCATTCGGTGCGATTATCGTCCCGTTATGGAGCCTAAGCGGTTTTCCAGTAATCTTAAGATAAGATACGCCCAACCATAACTCAGGCAAATTGGCGCCTGCTTCACTCAATATAGTCTCAATAGGAGAAATTCCTGTAGCTGCATCCTTGTGATATAGGTTATCTGGCATTTGACAGCAAAAACAAGCTTTATTTATCTGCCTTCTGGCTTTGTAGTGCGACAAACCTTGAATCCTGTGAATATATCTGACCTGCACGTCTCATGACAAACAAGTTCTCATATGCTGTCCATTCTCTGCATGTTGACTCATCCGGCTGAGGCCCGTAAAAGACCACATCCGCAAACTGGTTCAGGACACCAAGCGGCCGGAGAAAAATGGGCGCTTTCTCAGCGATTATATCTAAAGCAAGAGGTCTTGTCACCAGGTCAAGATAATTGACAAGATTTTCCACTAGCCCGTGAGCTATGAAATATTCTGCTGAAGGGAATATACCCTGAACCAGTCTCTCTCTAAAATCATTTCCAGAGACAGCAGTCACGGCATCCGCTGCCCCACATAGGTCAACAGATCTTGAAGCTATGAGGCTAAAATATTTTTTCTCTATATTACTGTAACGCTCAAGAATCTCAGGGTACCCACGTATAGCATCTAGTGTTTGATGAACAAGCTCTGAATAGCCTTTCTGGACCTCGCCGGGGGGTGCAACTGCAATATCAATCCTCTCAAGTATCTCTGGATGCTTCAATATAATTCCTGCTACTAAATTAGCCTGTTCTACATAGCTCACTTCTGGGGTTGACATGAAACTCCTGACAACTTTTTCAAAATAATCCCTGGAACTATTTGAAAGTAACGTGTAGCCAGAGAATTTAGACGTGTGTGATTTTAGGGACGCTTCTGATGCAAAAAATACAGCAACATTTGAGATATCCTGATTTGAAAAATCTGAAACACCTCTTATACCTAAGCCTGAGTCTAATATACTATCTAGCATCCCTAACAGTCTTGAAGAGGACATATGCGATGTGATAAAAAAACATATATTAAAATGTTACCATTATGCAATAACTAAAACTACAAGATTTATATATAGATTATAGTTACTATAAAATAACAACAATATACAACGGTGATAAAATGTCATGTTTTCCATATGTTGCTGGAGTTGCAGGAGGAGGAGCATTCGGTGCTTTGGCAGGAGGCTATATAGAATATTGTCACCAATCCACAAAAGTTCTAGAATTGGCACAACAAGGGGATCTTACTATCTGTACAACCAGATGGCCTACGATAAGCAATGGCTTGGTAGAACTAACCCAGAGAGGAATACCTGAAGCCCTGCAGTATTGCCCACGGAATTACCAATTTATTGATGATTTGGCGAGAGAAGGAGGATCTTTGAAGATTGCATTATCCAATAGTTTATCCGATGTCGTGACATTCCTGACAAGCCCAATGCGTCTTTATGATTCCGTCTCTTCTTTAAAATTGCTTGAAGAAAAAGCAATAGACACAGCCGGAGAGTATTTTTCTCAATTTGGCTCTATCGAGAACGTTTCTCAATTTGTCGACCTATTAAAAGAAGGTTGGGAATTAGTATCAAATGGGCAGCCAGAATATATTGTCAAAGCAGCGTTTCAGCTAAAAGAGTATTATTCGATAATTGAAAATAACATGGACAATCCTGCGATATTAACAGGTGCTTTAATTGGTGCTGCCGCAGGAGCAGCGATCGTGCTTGCAACACACGTTATCAATAGACCTACAACCCATAGACGAAGGTGAAAAAGTATGGTAGTCATAGAGTACGACTCACTAAGGGCTTGCAGAACAATTGCCATGGTACTTGATGGAATGGGTGCAGCAAGCACAGGCTTAGAAGCGTTAGCATTTACGGGGCTAGGCATACCTATAGCTGCCGCAGGGACTGCAAGCGAAGCAGGTGTTGACCCATTCATAGCCATCACAAAAGGAGCTTATGTGCTTCTGGCATACGGAAAACCATTTCAGGCATTTATGGCAACCATTGCAGAGATAGGTGTTGTTTCAGATGCATTGCCTGTCTGTTGCATGTCCCACAACAGTTATATAGGCGAGCTCGGATATACTAGGCGCAAGAATCCTGAA
>JAAXVZ010000014.1:0-4291 GCA_013335235.1 Nanobdellota archaeon
ATATATCTTGCATATGTCTTGTTCCTGTTCGGGACAAGAAAGAAGTATACTGCATATAATTTTACAGATTTTGTCTACTATTATATGAAATTTGAATATTTCACCTCTTTTTTCAATAATAGCGGGCTGACAAACGGCAAAAAGAAAGTTGTTCGCGCAGGAAAAATCCTGGTGCAAGTCGGAACAATCATATTGTCGTGCGCAGCAATTATCTTTTCTGCAGATCTGGTGGTTGATAAAGCAGTTACTCTGGCAACACTATTAAAGGTTAATGAAAGGATTATTGGATTGACAGTGATTGCTATCGGAACCTCTCTTCCAGAACTTTCTGTGACAATACTCGCTGCAACAAAAGGCTACAGCACGATTGCTGTCGGAAATATTGTCGGAAGCAATATTGCAAATATTCTTTTAGTATTAGGCATCAGCGCATCATTGAAGGCAGTCACAATCGACCAGACAAGTCTGCAGATACTAATACCTTTGCTCATTGCAACCAGTTCTTTTTTTGTTCTTTCAATATCAAAGCACGGTAGGCTTGAAAAGCGTGAAGGCCTTATCTTCATTGGTCTTTATGGGATCTTTTTGATCGCATCACTCCTCTTCTGATTACATAGAGTTAACTATTTAAACACCTGATCCAATAGTTCTAGATATGTATGATGTAATAAGTGTCGGCTCATCTACAGTTGATGTCTTTGCGCATGTGCAGTCTGAACTTATCAAAATCAAGACCGCATCATACCAACAGGATCTGATTGCATACCCCTGTGGTTCAAAAATATTGATTGACGGCCTGGAGTTCCTTCCTGGTGGTGGCGGGACAAATACAGCTGTTGCGTTCTCAAAACTTGGCCTGAGGGCAGGATACCTTGGAAAAGTCGGCTCAGACGCGAACAGCGGGATGATACTGGATGCTCTAAAGAAAGAGAAGGTTGATTTCCTAGGTGTCAAGGAAAAAGGTATATCAGGATATTCTATAATATTGGACAGCATTGAACATGACAGGACAATCCTTGCGTATAAAGGGGTGAATGATCTTTTTGATTTTGACGAGATAAAGAAAGCAAAGCTGAAAACCAAATGGTTCTATTTTTCCAGCATGGTAGGGAAAAGCTATGAAAGCCTGGAGAAGCTTGCGGTATATGCAAAAGCAGGTAATGCCGAGATAGCTTTCAATCCAAGCAACTATCTCGCCTCAAAAGGAAAACACTATCTCATGGAAGTATTATCCAGGACAGACCTACTTGTATTGAACAAAGAAGAGTCTATGCTCCTTGTCGGAAAGGGAGAGATTGCAACATTATTATCTGAGCTATCTAAGCTTGGACCAAAGCGCGTGGTTATCACAGACGGGAAAGATGGTGCATATACTTGCGATGAGAGGTATGTATACCATGTAATTCCGCCAAGCGTGGACGTTATTGAGACAACCGGTGCAGGAGATGCCTTTGCCTCTACTTTCCTTGCAGGAACCATAAAAAAGAAAGGAATAGTGGAATGCCTGCAGATGGGCTGTATCAACTCAGTGTCTGTTATATCTAATCGGGGAGCAAAAGAAGGTCTCCTCTCTCTTAGGTCAATAGCTCAGCGACTATTGAGGAATCCGCCGAAGATCGAGAAGAAGAGCCTGAATTAAACTAAATTGTTTAGATTCATTCAACCTAATCTATATAATCTCTGCTTGAACTAATGATTATAGCTAATGATGCACTATTCAAGGCTCGGGATGTATGTTCCACGGCAGAAACGTGGAAAACAGTCCATGGCAAATAAAGAGCAGAAAGTCGATTGGGTTAACATATTTCTCTTCATACTCTTGTTTGTTGTCATCGTGCTTTTCGTAGTGACCTGACATAGTCCCCTTTTTCCTTGAACCCGTGCTTTGCTCGGGCATGCTCTAGCGCTTTGTCTATCTTGCTGCCATACTGGGCAGCGGATTTTGGCCTGAATGCATACTCTTCCTTTAAACCAAGCGAGACAGCAAGTTCCCTCAGGGCGTATTTCTTAGTGCCGTCTTTTATCTTCAGCTTGCCATCGATGCCCATAGCAACCTTGATCAGTTCAGTGTCCATGAAAGGCACAAGAAACGAGACTTGCATATGGTCGGCTATCTTGCAATCTCTCTTAAGATCACGGTCATACATAGATGCAAGGCCTTTCCAGCATTCTGCGTTGATATCTTCTGCATGCGTGTGCCTTGAGTAGCCTGCAAATATCTCTTCAGACCCAAGGCCTGAGAAAAAAAACTTCGCTGTCGAGAGCTCAAGCGCTGCAAGGACAACTGCCCCGACACCGATATTCACTATGTTAGTCAGCTCTGGTCCAAGAACCTGCGCTGCCTTCTCAAAATACGCTTCGGCATCTTTGTCAGAAAGCGTCTTCTTGACGTGTTTCAGCCCATATTCTTCTGCTATCCTAGAAGATACTTCCATATCCTTTGATCCTTCCAGGCCGACAGTCACGCATTCAAAATCAAGGCCGAGGCTCTTGCATCCTATGGCTATCAATGTAGAATCAACACCACCTGAGAACAGGATTGCGAACCTCTCTTTTTTGACTCTCCTTTGTATCGCCCCTGAAAAAGGACTATGAAGAGCAGCTATGGCTGTCTTAACATCATCTATCGCAACACCGGCTTTTATGCTAGCCAGGTACCTTGTCCAGTCTTCTTTACTGACAAGCTCCCCGTTCTTTGTGATATGCGCAAGCTCAGTCATCGAACACCACCTCATACTTTGCGATGAAACACTCTCTCTGGTCTTTTATCGCAGCGAACTTAGATATACGCTCTTTCATCTTATCGATACTAATCTTTGGATCCTGCTTGTGGCTGTAATTAAGCTCCAGGAACTCTATCTTCGCAAAGCAGGCATGCTTTGACAGCTGGCTGAATATGTATTTTTCAGAGAGTATATAGCGCTCATTCTTCTCTATATATCCAAGCGCGACAAGTGCGTCCAGGTCTGATTTTATATCTAGCGGCATCCCCTGCTTGATCAGATCCTCTTCTGAGAACCCATTGAGCTTGAATGCCGCATGGAGAAGCTTCACCTGGTTTCCTGAGAGTGTCCCTAGTTCAGGCAAGAACCTTGTCCTGAACCTGTCAAGGTCTGTCACAATCCCTCCTTCGACAGACTCGACCAGGAGCGTGTAATCCATTTTCTTGTCTGTGCAGAATATGAGATATCCTGGAACAAGCGATATTGAAACAGACTTGACTTTCCTCTCGCTCATGAGCGCGACATCTTTCAGGGAAAGCTTTGGCCTAACTATTGGAAGCACGTCTTTTTTGTCAAATTCCTCTACCTTCTCAAAAAATTCCTCTTCTTTCACTTCGCTGATCATCTCTGCGGCATGGCCGCCATGCTCAGTCATCCTTGGCCTTATATTTACAAATAGAGGCATATCCACGACACCTGTTATCAGCGCGGTCCCGATAGACAGGTTTTTTATCTCCTCTTCTGACTCTGCAGTGAGTCCCTCGACGCTGGAGGATACTGCCTTGATATCGCTCGGGTTTGTTATCTTCAATATTATCTGTGTCGTGCATTGGGACAATACGGATTTGTCGACACGCGCAGGTCTCTGGGATATGACGCATAAGCCCAGCCCGAATTTCCTTCCTTCAGATGCTACCGTCCTTATTACTTTAGAGCATCTTGTCTCTCCAAATGATCTTTCAGGGCAGTAGTTGTGCGCCTCTTCTATCACTGTGAAGAACGGCGGCACTTTTTCCTTTTTCCTCATCTCAAACAAGTCCTTCAGGAGCTTGTAGACTATTATCTCCTGGACATCTGGCGCAATGCCTTTGAGGTTGATGATCGTGCATTTTCCTGGCTGTATCATCTCATTGTATGGGACAAAGCTATCTGAAAAGATATCAAGCCCTTTCAGGTAATCCAGATTGTTGATTATAGTCCATTTTGCATTGTTCTCCTCTTTCTCTAACTCAAAGAGGACGTTTGTGAAATTGATCTTGTCAAGGTGCTTTATAGAATTATATAAGAGGCCTTGCTGGCTGTTCGACAGCTTCCCAGGGAGGAGCGCTGTTATCTCTGCTGCGGACAAGTTATTATCTAGGCGTAGAGGCCTTAGGTCTGGCGAGATTGCAGTGTCTCCATATTCCTGTATGCCTTTGAATGCTTTAGGCTTCAGGCCAAATGTCTTTAGTGCCTCTTTTTCAGCATCATTCGGGTGCTTGAGGCTTGAATACTCTCCATGCGGATCGATTATCAGGATAGGCACTTTCTTCTCGATTATCTCTTCAACCAGGACACCGACAGAGTAC
>JAAXVZ010000014.1:4301-12630 GCA_013335235.1 Nanobdellota archaeon
CAGAGTCAGAAAAGTGTGGTCCGGGACGCTTCGAGCAGCGTCCGAATCTCCGGCAAACTGACTATAGCAAGCGCTTTCATTCGCGGGCAGCCTCTGGAGCCAGATTCCGGTTCGCATTTTCCGGCACCGGATTTCGCGAGTATCGCGACATGCTTTGTCAGGAGCTTTGTCAAATCAAGGAAGATGTCTATGTTCTTGCCTTCCAGCCTCCCGACGAATGCGCCTTTTTCAGAGTTCTCAAGCTTGATTATAGATTTGATGAAATCATCCTCTGCACGCAAGACTTCTGTGTTCTGGTCAAAAGGGATGTCGACAGACTTGATTCTGCCTTTCTCATCTTTATACCCTATCACTATGCACTTGGCAATATCTTTGTCTGTCCTCTCAATCTCGACAATCTGGCACAGGACATAGTCGTATACCCTATGGAGGACCTGGACAAACTCGAACTTCCGAGCTTCTTTCTCTATCAGGAACTGGAAATGCGCTGTAGTTATCTTGCCGCAAATCTTGCCTAGGATCATTATATTCTAAAAATATGGAGGATTTATAAGGTTTCAGGTGGAGGCAAAAAATAGCCAGCTTAATCC
The DNA here is from genome assembly GCA_013335235.1 of Nanobdellota archaeon. Taxonomy (GTDB): domain Archaea; phylum Nanobdellota; class Nanobdellia; order Woesearchaeales; family GW2011-AR15; genus JAAXVZ01. The sequence continues at coordinate 4,892 of JAAXVZ010000014.1, forward strand.
TTGCAGCAATCAAATCGAATCCAGGATGTCATGGGCGTCCATGCTTGCGAGGAACGGCTTCAAGTTCTTTTCGCCGACTCTGCATAATAGCTCAAACCTAAGGCTGCTCTGTTCTCTCTTTGCGACTCTAGCCATCTTGTCTGTTTGAATTAGACCATAAGGATAACCTAAGAAAACAGGGTCTTTTGCATTCTGCTGCAGAGAAGATAAGAGATCGTTCAAGCTGTTTTCATCAGATATGTCCAGCCTGAATATGTGGCTTGAGCGCTCATGAAGCTTGATGAAACACACATTTCCGAAACGATAGTACCATGTCTTCTTGTCAGTCGATCCTGAAAGCGCGATGCCCACACTCTTCCCGTTCCCTGTAAGAAGCTCGGTTGTCTTTGATAGCCCAAATATATTTTTTGGCATGATCTCTTCTTCTTCAGGAAGCTTGCATTCAAGGCTTCCGTCTATCACAACAATGCCTGCAGAAAGGGACGCTATCTTCAGCTCAGCTAGTCTCCTAATTACATCACCCAACAGCGAGATGGAACTTTTCATCGCAAAGAGCATCTTATGTCTCTGGCTGAATCGATACTCCTTCAAATCGATCTTTTCCCCAACAAAGAAATACTCAACACAGAACAAGTCTTTCTCTGGATAGAATAGGCTATAGAACTCGACTTTTTTGGTTGACACAATCTTGTTCTTGAGATATGTCAGAGCGCATACTCTATTAAAGAACAAGGAGAGCCCAGGGCTTCTGATGATCTCAAGGTTCCCGCCATCTACAAACGTAACCTGTTTTTGTCAATCAGAAGGCAGGTCCATAAACGCAGATTTGTCAATTATATAGGTCTTGTCTAATGAGACATAATCCTTCTCTGCTGTTCTTGCTTTTTCAATCACAGCATCTATCAAGCGCTTCATGATGTAGTGCAAAAATAAGCAGCTAAATAAAACTTCTCCACTATATTTATTAAGTCAATCACCTCATTTTTTCATATGAAATACCTACAACTTGTCTTTTTGATGCTCTTGGTTTCAATAGTCAATGCGCAGTGGGACGATTGCCCAAGCGGCGAAGTAAACTGCGAAGGCCTATGCGGAAGATTTGTGGATACAGACTCAAGCGGATATTGTGACCATTCTGAGCCTGCCCCAGAGATACAGGCGAAGGAGACAGTGCAAGAGCTTTCAGGACAAGACATGAAGGCGATGACAGTAAAAGAGGTAGCGTCGTATTATTCAATAAATATAGACGAGCTAGTGTTGCGACTGTCCGAATACACTAAATATAACGTGCTGCCAGGCCAGAAAATCCAGCTGCTCCATGATAATTATGGCGCAGAGCCGACAAAGATAAAGGAGATCGCGCTAGGAATAAAATCAGGGAGCCTGCAGCCGATTGAGCAGGTAAAGAAATCCAGTGCCTACGCACTCTGGTCTGTTGTCATAATCACAACAGCATTGTATTTGCTTAGCTATGTTCTTGCCAAGACAAAAAGGATCGGCTTTGCGCTGCATAAGAAAATATGGAACATACTTCTTTTCATCTCCTTCTTCATCTCTGGAGTCTTAGGGATGCTGCTTGTCATAAGGATCGTGACAGGATGGGTGCTTCCTTTTCCATTCAATATGCTTTACTGGCATGTTGAGGCAGGGATCGTGCTTTTCATGATTGCGGTGTTTCATATGCTTTGGCATCTGGATTATTTTAAAGGTATACTGAAAAACCGATTCTAAAGTTTTTTATAGCCTGTTCCAATCCCTGAAGGAGATGAACGAGCTCATAATAACTGAAAAGCCGTCTGCTGCGCAGAAACTGGCAGAGGCTCTTGCCAAGGGGAAGATTGAGACAAAACGCTCGAACGGCGTCAGCTATTATGTGATACATCATGGTGACAAAATAATCTCCATTGTCCCGGCTGTAGGCCACCTATTCACTGTTGCTGAGAAAAAGAAATCATTCAAGTATCCTGTGTTTGACCTAGAATGGCAGCCAGTATACAAAAGCAACAAGAACGCAGGGTATGCCAAGAAATACGCAGACACGATAACTGAAGTTGCAAGGGGCGCAAAATCTTTTGTTGTCGCTTGCGATTATGATATAGAAGGAGAAGTCATCGGCCTCAACGCAATCAGGTTCCTTTGCACACAGAAAGATGCAAAGCGGATGAAGTTCTCTACATTGACAAAGCCGGACCTTATAGAGGCATATGATAATATGTCCAAGACCCTTGACTGGGGCCAGGCTAAGGCAGGCGAAGTCAGGCATTTCCTGGATTGGATGTACGGTATCAACCTTTCAAGGGCACTCACTCTTGCGATAAGGAAGATGAAAGCCTACCGCACCTTGTCTTCTGGTAGGGTCCAGGGTCCAGCACTAAAGATACTTGCAGACAAGGAAAAAGAGATTAAGAAATTTGTCGCAAAGAAATATTGGCAGCTAGAGTTGCATGGGACAGTAAAAAAAAGCAATATCGAAGCGTGGCATGCAGAAGACAAGTTCTGGGATGAGAAGAAAGCTACCGCAGCGTTATCCAAAGCAAAGGGGCACGAAGGAGTATTGAAAGACATAAAAGCGACAAAGGCAAAGAGCGACCCGCCGACGCCTTTTGACCTGACTACATTACAGACAGAGGCATATTCATTGCTTGGGCTTGCACCTGCAAGGACTTTGGAAGTAGCGCAGGACCTGTATTCAAATGGGTTCATATCCTATCCAAGAACTAGCAGCCAGCAACTATCTGACAAGCTAGGGTTTAGGAAGATTTTAGAGGGATTGAAGCAGCAGGAAAAATACGCAGCATTATCCAAGCTCCTGCTCGCAAAGAAATCGCTTATCCCTAATAATGGAAAAAAGACAGATCCTGCACATCCTGCTATCTACCCGACAGGAATCGCTCCAGAAGGATTGCAGTCCCAGAACGCAAGGTTATATGACCTTATTGTAAAAAGATTTTTCGCGACTTTCGGTGACCCGGCATATAGGGAAACAGTCACAGCATCACTTGATGTGAACACAGAGCCATTTATTGCAAAAGGCACAAGAACAGTCGAGAAAGGGTGGCACGTCCTCTATGAACCATATGTGAAGCTGAAAGACGAAGAGCTTCCAGAGATGAAAGTCGGTGATAAGATAACAGTGAAGAGCATAGATAAGCTGGAGAAAGAGACCCAGCCGCCAAAAAGATACACAGAGGCCTCTATCATAAAAGAGCTTGAATCCAAAAATCTAGGGACAAAATCCACAAGAGCCCAGATAATCGTGAACCTGCTTGACAGGCAATACATCATAGGTCCGTCTCTTCAGGTGACTGAGCTTGGTATGAAGACTGTCGAGACCCTTGAGAAATATATCCCTGAGATTGTCGATGAGGAGCTCACAAGGAGCTTTGAAGATGATATGGATAATATCAGGGAGAAATCGCTTTCACCAGAGCAAGTCTTGGACAAGGCGAAGACAGAGATAACAAAGCTCTTGACACATTTCAAGCAGAACGAGGACAAGATAGGGCAGGCATTGGCAGAATCTTTTATGGAGACAGAACGCATAAAATCATATATTGGGAAATGCCAAGCCTGTAAAGATGGAGAGCTTCATGTCATAAAAAGCAGGAAGAATGGCTCGAGATTCATTGCCTGCAACAAGTACCCAGACTGCAAGACAACGTTCTCTATTCCAGCGATGGGCGAGATAAAGAAGACAGATACTGTCTGCGAGATCTGCTCTCATCCAATAATCGAAATCAAGAAGAGCCGAGGCTCAAGGAAAGTCTGCATCAATCCAATGTGCAAGAGCAAGCTTCCGGAAGGGACTGAAGAGCGAAAAGAAGAGAAGGAGATGCTGAATAATATTGTTGAGCAGGAATGCCCCAAATGCAAGGAAGGAATCCTTGTGGTGAGAAAAAGCGTCTATGGTCACTTCCTAGGGTGCAGCAAGTTCCCTAAATGCAGATATATCCAGCCAATAAAGGCAGATGTATTGAAAGAGGATTTCAAGAAGAAATCCTAATCTCTTTTTTTGTTATTAGCTGGAAAGAGCGGCCGCAATACACGCAGCGTTTCTTCTTCCCTTGCAGTTCTCCCTTAGGCTGTGTTTTCATTGTCTGCTTGCATTTTGGGCAGGTTACAACAATCATCTTAGCTTGAACTCTTTCCTTAGTTCCTCTATAGATATATGTTTTTTAGGAACAGGCTTTACCCTCTCCACAAAAAAGGGAGATTCATGTTGTGGGTGTGGCTGCGGCACATGTATTTCTGTGTGTCCTGCACGCTTTGGTGCTTCTGGCACCTTGTTCTGCCCTTTGCTCTCAGCATTCTTCTTTATCGGGATTATCCTCTCTTTCATGTGCTTAGGCTTCAGGAACCTGATATAGACTACAAGGATGTTGAATGAGAAGCCAAGTATGAAATTCACTATAGATAAACCTTCCATCTCCATCCCAATGAATGGTCCGAAAGGTACAAATTTCCCAATTGCATAGAATATACCTGAAATTGCAAGAGGTATCATCACATAGACCGGAACATTATCTGCGGTCTTTAGCATAGCAAACGAAATAAACGCGTTTAATATTGCCGGTATGAAACCGATTGATACTGCAAGTATCTCTGAATTTGATAGTCCGGCGGAAAATAGGACAATTGCCGCAAGTATGACTAGGTAGACAAAGAAAAATGCAGATTCCATCATTGTCTTCTCTTCAATGACTTCTGCCTCTTCTATCACTTCCTCAACAACATCTTCTGTTTTCTGGGTGTTGATATCTTTTTTGGCCTCTTGTATCTCTTTCTGGTTTGCCTGGGACATAAACTTGCCGAAAGCGCCTTTTAGCTGTGACGAGAAATCTTTCTCAACAGGGTTCTTCTGCACGACCTTCTGTCCGCTCCTTTCCTTTTCCATCTCTAGGAACACTTCGTCAATGATGTTCTTGTGATGGCCTGCGTCGAGCAATGTCTTTTCAATCTCAGGCAATGCAACGCCCTTTTTCCTCTCTGCTGCAACATATTCAGAAAGTTGTTTCTTCAGATAAATTTGAAAGCTGTCCATATGTTTGTTTAATGGAGTGGGGTATTTAAGCTTTTTGAGAATCTTTTCAGGTAATTGATTTAAACCCTCGAAGAGCCCTGTTGCCAGGGCCCTTCCAGGGAAAAAGAGGTGAATATGTATTCACTTCAGGATGGTTTCAATCTATTTAAAGTTTTTCCTTGTGACTGCATTTTAAAGTAGTGACACATATCTTTTTATTATCTAATCTTCTACAAACCCCTATGAGGTGCGTGAAGTGCAAGAAGACAGCTACAGTCATGCTTCCAAATATGTGCTGCTGCAGGCCTTGTTTTTTTGAGATTGCTGAAAAACGGGTAAGGGCAGAGATAAGGCAGAATCATCTGCTTGAAAAGAATGACAAAATCTTACTCTTTGATGATGGAAGCAATGAAGCCTCAGTATCTAAAACCTTGCTTCAGAGCATCTTGGGCAGAATGCCTTATACTCTGGATATCCGAAAACAAAAGTATCATCCCGATAAGAATATAACTGGCAGCTGGAGCAAGGTCGTTGTACCATGGTGTGCAGAGTATGAAGGTGAAGCTCTACTTTCTTCTGTAACTGGAGACCAACCAGAGAAAAGGTTAGGGCATTATATGTCCGGAAAAAAACAGATTGTGAAACTTTTGCTACCTTTATCAAAGGCAGAGATTGATACTTATGCAGAGCTGTGCGGAAAGCATACAAAGAGCAAGCAGCTAACAAACCCTTTGTCTTGTTTTTTATCTGCAATAATAAAAGAGAATCCAGAGGTATCTTTCTCTCTATTGAAGAGCGCAAGAGAGATTCGCGGGTTGAGGAGAAGATAATATAAATCCTTTCAGTTATGTCTGTAGTATGCGGCTCTCACTTATGTTCTTTGCATGCCTTCTCTTCTTGCTGATAATACTGGTCTGTATAATCCTTATGGTTCCTCCTTCAATAACAGCAAACACAAATCGTGAGGATGTAGCAAATATCTCCATATTCTTCTGCCCAAGGGACATGTGCAAGGAAGCCATGATGATGCATATCCTGGCAGCAGAGGATATAAAATGCGCATTCTACGAGTTAAATCTTCCGGATTTAATCGAGTTGCTGTCAGAAAAAAAAGCCAAGGTGGTCCTAGAGGACTCAAATAACCTCTCAGGTTTCCGTTCAGGCTATTCAAGCGCGCTGATGCACAATAAATTCTGTGTCCTAGACAATGAGACAATCATCACCGGCAGCATGAACCCCACCATCAATGACAATTATAAAAACAACAATAATCTCCTTATAATACATTCATCCGGGCTTGCATCTAATTATCTTTTGGAATTTGATGAATTGTGGAACAATATATACGGAGACGGAAAGCCGGTCAAAGAACCAGAAGTGACGCTTGCCACCATAAAGATAGAGAACTATTTCTGCCCTGAAGATTCCTGCAAATACCATGCGGTTGAGGCACTGAAAAAAGCAAAGCATTCAATTTACTTTATGACTTTCTCTTTCACAGACGAGGATATAGGGAACCTTCTTTATAACAAGTATATGTCCGGGGTTGAGGTGAAAGGCGTCTTTGAAGAGAGGCAGATAAGCGATTATTCAACCTATAATCTCCTAGCGGACGTTTCTCGTATCGACAGGAACAAGTACACGATGCACCACAAGGTCTTCATAATAGATAATGAGACAGTCATCACCGGATCATATAACCCGACAAATAACGCGAATCTCAGGAATGATGAGAACATGTTGATAATCCATGACAATAGGGTTGCTGGTTTTTTCATGGAAGAGTTCAGTTATGTGTATTCACTAGATGAAGAGGCATCTGAACATGATGTCATAAGGCTTACAAAGATAATGTATAATCCAAAAGGAAAGGATGAAGGAAGCGAGTTTGTCGAAGTCGAAAATACTGCAAAAGAAACAATAGATTTGAGCTATTATTCCCTTTTTGATAACAAGACAGAAATGCGGCTCTCAGGCATGGTTGCCGGCGGAGAAAAAACAAAGATTTTCCCAAGCTTTTCACTGAAGAACAAAGAAGGAATTGTCCTTCTTAAACATGGACCCGCAGTAATAGATAGTGTCTATTGGGACGAGTCTATGACCACTGATACGAACGAAGGGACATATCTTGCCAGGGAAAATAACGTCAGTAATCCGTTTTGGATATCAATACCTTGAGCGCTTGCAGCAGCAAGCTAATTAATAACCTCACCTTTCATCAGGAAATGATTGTTCTGGTAAATTTGCCTCCAGCAACCCCAGAGATGCCGCCTTCTGGGCTTTCATACCTTTCAGGTGCAATAGGTAGCAGATATTATGACATGAATCTTTGGCTTTTCCATAATATGGATAAGACAAAATGGTATGAGCAGGATAATGAGTTCTGGTTAAACACTCTTCCACAATCAAGGTTGATTGAGAGATATGCCCGATTCTTGGCAGGCCTAAAAGCAGACACATACGGGTTTTCTGGCAACAAATTCTCAATCCCGATATTTCAAAAAACAGCAAAATATTTGAAAGCTTGGCAGAAAACGCATATCGTGCTTGGCGGAAGCGCAGTCACATCGGCAATCACACTTCCAGAGGCAGACTGCATGTTCCATGGAGATAATTTTGATGAGTTCATAAAAGTTTCAAAAAAAAAGACCAGAGGCATAGTAAGTTGCAGTCTTGCAAATATCTCAGCTATCCCTCACCATAGAAACGGTTCACCTTA
>JAAXVZ010000207.1 GCA_013335235.1 Nanobdellota archaeon
ATCAATTTATATAGATTGGCAATGCACAGAGGTCTATCTCCAGAGGAAAGCCCATGAGAGGAATGCAAAGAAAACCAGGAGCGGGTATCCTGAAGGGATGTTGATTCTCCATATCTTTATCCATGGATAATAGCTGGCGAATTTCGGAGAGAAATCCTCCTTGAATCTTATTGCAGGGTTCACGATAAACCAGAAGAAATCCTCGACTACTAGCCCCGTAAGATAAGCTGAGAGCAGTATGCCAAAGAGCCTTGTGTCCCAGCCATAGATGACAAGCGGCAAGGACAATAAGATGGGAAACATCATGAAGAAGAGGAAAAAGTGATACCCGGTAAATGTATATTTCCCTAGCTTCAGCTTCCACCCTATCTTCCCTTTGTCCCAGCAATTCCTTCCTTCAGAATAAGCCTCCCAGAATGAGGCAGATATCATCGCAGCGTAGACCCAGATAAAGATTAGAAGGATGTTCATCATCAGAGAGAGGGAATAACAGATTTATAAAAATAGTTAATCTGCACTCTGCCCTTTGTAAGCTCCCTCGGTCTTCCATATATCTATGAAGGCCCTATCCGGGAACTGTCTGCTTGCAAGGACATATAAGGGTTTTGCAGGATCCTCAGATACTTCCTGAACAACGAAATCTGTTTCCTTCAATATCTGCCACAGCCCTGATGTCTCTCCGTTCAGATCAAGGTTCTTGGCGATACGCCTAACATCACGCTCACCAAATGTAGTTTGATTCGGTGCATAGGCGCCTGCAAGCGCTTCATAAAGAGTCAAGGCCTGAAAAGACCTGATGGTCACTTCCTGCTTTTGTCCCAATCGATTGTAATAGTCGTGTGTTGGCATATCTAGTAAAAATACATTCATCTATATAAAGTTTACTACTTATTAGTAACTAATATAAAACAAACAAAAGCTGAAAAGCCAGAAAACCTTATAAACTAGAAAAGTATTCTAATATAATAAAACTTATGCTAGTATATATTTTCGTATACTAGTAACTATTAGTTATAAGTAATTGGGGGATAAAGTGATAGAAGACGAGCTGATGAGCATGGGAATGCTTTTCCTGTTTGCTATAATAGGCAGCATACTCGCGTCAAAACTCAAGCAGCCGACAGTCATAGGACTCCTCCTCATCGGCGCGCTCATAGGGCCTAATGCCTTCAACCTGGTAAAAGAGCAGCACATCATCGAGATGGTGGCTGAACTCGGGTCTATACTGCTATTATTCGTTGTTGGTCTGGAGTTCGTCATACCAAAGCTTGCGAAGATCGGCTTCAAGGCATTGATGATCGGTGTCCTGAAGATAGGCATCAATTTCTTTATCACATACGAAGTAGGGATAATCCTTGGCATAGGCCAGGTAGCGTCGCTGATATTTGGGATAATGCTGTCTGTCTCATCGACAGTCGTGATAGTCAAAGTGCTTGAGTCAAAAGGCCTCTACCATAGGGAAGAGATGCCTCTCCTTGTCGGAGTCCTCATCTTTGAAGATATATTCGCAGTCATTGTGATGACTTTCCTATCCGGTGCAGGCCAGGGGACCAGCATGATCAGGGCTGTCGAGAACCTGATAATATCTATGACAATTATGGTCGTCGCGTATGTCCTGAGTCTCAAAATTATGCCATATATCATCAATTTTATCTTGAAGGAAGGGGATGAAGAGATCGTCATATTCATAGACTTAGGTATCTGTGCAGGTTTCGCATATCTTGCGATATGGCTCGGCCTGACGCCTGCTATCGGCGCATTCCTTGCAGGCAGCATTGTGGCATCGCTTCCCCAGGTGAAGCAGTTCGAGCATGCAATAAAGCCGTACTCACTCACATTCTCATCTTTATTCTTCATCTCGATCGGGACAATGGTCAACTTCGCTTCGCTTGCAGGAAACATAACACTCCTAATTGTAATGTTAGTAGTTGTCTTAGTGACAAGGTTCCTTTCTGTCGGCCTTGTCTCATATCTTTTCGCGAACTTCAAGCGATCTCAAGTCATATTCTCCTCGATCACTATGTTTTCAGTCGGAGAGTTCTCTTTGCTTATTGCACAGTCTGCTGCCAAGCTTGTGCCTGGCCTGGATCTCGTCTCTATCGCATCATTCCTGATATTTACGACAGCAATCATAATGGCTATCGCTGTCAGCTATTACCAGCACATGACAGAGATGTTCTCCCATCCCTCTTCAGGCTTCCAGCCAAGGAGCTTCTCGGCGTTCATGAGGAGCTTTTCAGAAGAGATGGATACAGAGAACACGAACTCCAATATGCTGAAAGTGAAGAGCGCAAACGCCTTTGTATTCGGTCTCCTTTTGATGTTCTTCCTGATCGGCGCAAGGCGCTTCCTATTATACTCTGCAAACAACTTCGAGCCTATTGCTTTGTATTCTATAGGCGCAGCTACGTTTGTCATACTGGTGTTCCTGATGGTCAAGGTGTTCATGAGCATAAAGGAAGTCAAGACATACCTGATAAAGATAATCTCAAGCCTGACTCCAGGCAGCAATGAATCAAAAGCCAGGTATATACTGGACAACCTCTTCCTGGCATTGATATTCCTACTGATTACTGTCTCCTCCCCCATATTGATAGTCGTCTTCAAGTTGCCTAACTGGATAAACCTAATCTCTTTCGCCTTGCTGGTCCTGGTCTATCTGAGGTTCAGGAAAGTATTTTCCATCGTCCATAACACTGTAAAGCATTTCCATATAGCCCCCTCTTATAAGAAAGTGAACCAGCTGAAGTTCTGAGCCCTCCAGGAAAGATTTAAAAGCAATACTTTTTTCTTTAAGTCTAATCCCCCCTTAGCTCAGCGGTAGAGCGTTCCGCTGTAGATCAAAAAGATCAGTTGGTGACTAGGCCTACAAGGCCATGGATGAAACCAAATCAGCTGGAACGGAAAGGTCCCCGGTTCAAGTCTGGGAGGGGGGATATTTTTTATTTCAAGAATAATTACAGATAATTAGTTCTGTTTGTGTTATAGGTTAGTTTACAAGTGGCAAGCTAGGATTTTAATTCACAGAGCAAGGATTAAGATACATAAGTAAACGATATAACTTTTACCACTAAGCAATAGTAAATTATCGAAAGATTTATAAAGTTAGTTGATTTAAGAGAGGTATGCTCAATGAATATTTTTTTGAGGATTCAGAAGTATTTCTAGGATTCCTTGATAGTCCTTGCCCCGATAGCCCATTAATAAATAGACCAAACCACTATCTATA
>JAAXVZ010000015.1 GCA_013335235.1 Nanobdellota archaeon
ATTATCACGAATTCTCCTTTGATGCTTCTCTTCTCAAGCTTGGCCAGGATATCTTTTGGCTTACCATATATGAATTCTTCAAAATGTTTTGTGAGTTCTCTTGCGACAACAAGTTCCCTGTTACAACGCTGCGAGATCTCTTCTATAGTCCTGATGAGCCTATGGGGGCTTTCGTAAAGTATAGAGGTCTCATTCCGGTCAATTATCTGCAATAGTATACGCTCTCTCCTTCCGCTTCCCTTTGGAAGGAAACCATAATATGTGAATCGGTCTGTCGGCAAGCCAGAGCAGACAAGCGCAGATAAGAACGCAGATGGACCCGGAACTGGAGAGACTTTTATGCTGTTTGCAATGCATTCCTTGACTAGGACATATCCGGGGTCATTTATGCAGGGTGTCCCTGAATCGCTGACAAGGCAGACTGTCTTTCCTTCTTTCAAGTCTGCAATGATGCTTGGCGTCTTCCTGGAATCATTGATGTCATTATATGAGACAAGCTTCTTCTCTATTGCATAATGCCTCAATAAAGTTATTGTACGCCTAGTATCCTCTGCAAGAATATAGTCGCATGACTTCAGCATCGCGATAGCCCTGAAGGTTATATCCTCAAGGCTTCCTATCGGTGTCGACACAATATAGAGCATACCTGTTTAGAAACAAGAGAGGCTTAAATTAGTTTTTGATGCTATAATAATACTTGTTGCCGATAACCCTGAATTTGACTTTGGTCTCTGTCTTCCTGAGCTTCTTCAGGTTGTTTGTGACAGACCCAAGAGAGACCTTCAGCTTGGTTGCTACTTCCTTTGATGAATACCATCTGCCCTTGTTTGTGATAAGGAAGCTGTAGACTTCCTGCTGTCCCATAGCACATATCTGGTAATATAAAGTTAATAAATGTTTTTATAGCTAAAATAAATCTCTCTTTGCATGGATGACAAGAAATTAGTTGACCTCCTTGAGGTATTTCTCACTGTGCAAGTATCAAAAGAGCTTCCGAGACAGGGGTTCCTTTACTCAGGTTTCAAGAGAAACGAAGCAGACTCTGTCGCTGCACATTCATATTCTGTGACCCTGTTTGCTTATCTTCTCGCAAGGGAGCTGAAAGAAGAGGGATTTGATGTTGACCCTGAACGGGTGCTGAAGATTGCCATGGTGCATGACCTTGGCGAGACAATAACCGGCGATATAGGAACATATGCAAAAGAGCTGGCAAGAGGCGTGTTTGACAAAGTAGAGGTAGAGGCGTTCTCGCTTCTTACAAGGAACCTGAATGTAAGAGATGAATTCAGGGAGTATTTTGAGGAATACATCAAGCTCTCGACGCCTGAAGCAGCTATTGTAAAATTTGCAGACGCCCTTGATGCATTTGTTCAGGGATTCAACACAAGGAATGCGACACTCGAGGATTTGACAAAGACCGTCGGGACAATCGCGAAAAGGAAGATAAAAGACCCGAAATTGCATGCCTTGTTCACGAAGGCAGTGTACCTTATATCTGAAAAGAAAGTGACCTTGTACAAAGGGCATCTGCCAGGAGCAGACGGCTCTCAGGAGATGCTTTAGATCTTTACTTTTGTTTTTTCTTAACTCAACACCATCTCCAAAAGTTTATAAATAATTAACGATTGTTAATTTTTATGGAAACTCCCCAGGAAGTGCAGGTGTGGTATGTCCTTCCAGCCATAAGAAGGCGATTTGCTATGCATCTTCTCGCGCTTGGACTAAAGCAAAAAGAGGTTGCATCTATGATGGGCATAAGCGCTCCTGCTGTCAACCAATATCTTAAAAATAAGAGGGGCGAAGAGATAGTCGTCCCGGAACAGATTGACAGAGAGATTGCAAAGTCTGCAAGAGACTTAATTGCAAAGAAGAGCCAGATTGGTTTTGAAACCCAGAAGATATTGAAAAAGATGTCTGCTGCAGGCCTTATATGCACAGTCTGCCATTCACATACAAACATTACAAAAGATTGCGTAATCTGCTTCAGGTGATAATATGCTAGAAATACATGATTTGCACGTCGCTGTCGGCGACAAAGAGATATTGAAAGGTGTATCACTAACACTAAAACAAGGCGAAGTTCACGCGCTGATGGGACCAAATGGTTCTGGAAAAAGCACGTTGTCTTATGCAATAATGGGACACCCTAAATATACTGTCACAAAAGGCTCAATCTCCCTTGACGGAAAAAATGTCCTTGAGATGCCTGTGAACGAGAGAGCTAAAGCCGGGCTTTTCCTATCTTTCCAATATCCTAGCGAGATTGCCGGTGTTGGCCTCGCAAGCTTCCTCAGGACAGCATACAATGAGAGGACAGGCAGCAAGATCGGCCCAATGGAATTCATGAAGACACTATATGAAAAGATGGCATTATTGAAGATGGATAAGGATTTTGCGAAAAGGAACGTCAATGTTGGCTTCTCTGGCGGAGAGAAGAAGAGGAACGAGATCCTGCAGATGGCGGTCCTGTCGCCAAAATACACTATACTGGATGAGACAGATAGCGGCCTTGATGTAGATTCGCTGAAGATAGTATCAGAAGGTGTCAACGCGCTCTCTGGCCCGAACATGGGCGTCCTTATCATCACGCACTACCAACGCATACTGAATTACATAGCCCCTGATTTTGTGCATGTACTCGTGAACGGGAAGATTGTCAAGAGCGGCGGAAAGGAGCTGGCGCTGCATATCGAACAGCACGGATATGACAAGGTGGTCTGAATGGAACCAAGCGAGGTTGTTGCTGAGTACAAGTACGGGTTCTTTGACCCTGAAAAATTCTCTTTCAAGACCGAGAAAGGGCTGACTGAGGAGACCATAAGGCAGATATCGCATATAAAGAAAGAGCCGGACTGGATGCTTGACTTGAGGCTGAAGGCATTCAAGATATACAAGGAAAAATCAATGCCGAAATGGGGCGCTGACCTCTCTTCAATAGATTTTGAGAATATATACTATTATGGCAAGCCGGAAGGAGAACAGGCACAGTCATGGGATGATGTGCCAAAAGACATAAGGAATACATTTGACAGGCTGGGAATACCAGAAGCTGAAAAGAAATTCCTTGCCGGTGTTGGCGCCCAGTATGAATCTGAAGTTGTATACCATAAACTAAGGGAGGACCTTGAGAAAAAAGGCGTCGTATTCCTAGATATGGATGGCGGCCTCAGGGAATATCCTGAGATCGTAAAGAAATGGTTCACAAAGATAATACCGATACATGATAATAAATTCGCTGCACTAAATACTGCGGTCTGGTCTGGCGGATCATTCATATATGTCCCGCCTGGAGTTAAGGTCGACTTGCCCCTGCAAGCTTATTTCAGGATAAACGCAAAGAATATAGGACAATTTGAAAGAACATTGATTATCGCAGACAAAGGATCATACATCCATTATGTTGAAGGATGCACTGCACCAGTATACTCTACAGATAGCCTGCATAGCGCAGTAGTAGAGCTAGTCGCACTTGAAGACGCCACAATAAGATACACGACCATCCAGAACTGGTCTTCTAATGTGTACAACCTTGTCACAAAGAGAGCGCACGCATATGCGCGCTCCAGGGTCGAATGGATTGACGGGAATCTCGGAAGCAAAATCACGATGAAGTATCCTGCTGTCTTCCTGATGGGTGAAGGCGCGCATGGAGAAGTCATCTCTGTCGCTTTTGCCGGAAAAGGCCAGCATCAGGATGCCGGTGCGAAGATACTCCACCTAGCGCCGAACACTACAAGCCAGATAACCTCCAAGTCTGTGTCAAAAGATGGCGGAAAGACAACATACCGCGGATTATTATATGTCCAAAAAGGATGCAGGAACGTAAAGTCCAGGGTCAGCTGCGATGCACTCATACTAGATAAAAACTCTTCATCAGACACTGTGCCATATATGGACGTCAAGGAGAATGATGTCTCAATTGGGCATGAAGCCTCTGTCGGCCGTGTCTCGGAAGAGCAATTGTTCTATCTTATGAGCCGCGGATTCTCAGAAGAGATGGCAATAGCGCTTATTGTAAGGGGATTCATGGAACCTTTTGTAAGGGAGCTTCCGATGGAATATGCAATCGAGCTCAACAGGTTGATTGAATTATCTATGGAGGGATCTGTAGGATGAACAGGGAAGAATATGCTTCTGCATTCAAAAAAGCAGACCTCCCAACCAAGAAAGAAGAGGAGTGGAAGTATTCGCGTGTTGCTGCATTCCCTGACTAGAAGCCAGGGAAGCAGAAGATTGATGTGAAACTCGCGGAAGGTGCGTCTCTTGAGCCTTGGACAGACAAGACAATCTCTGAATACAGGCCAATGTCTCTTGCAAAAGAGAAGGACTACTTCACATTGATGCATGGCGCATTGTGGAATGAAGGTTTTGTCATAAGGGTCAAGAAAAACACAGAAGCCCGCCTAAGACTAGCGATAGATACCCCCGCGCATCTAGTGATGAGCCATGTTGTGATCTTCCTTGATGAGGGAGCTATCCTGGATTACCAAGAAGACCACACCTCTTCTGGCGCAGGCTCCAGGAACGATTATGTGGAGATATACTGCGGGCCTGGGTCGATCTTAAAATATACATCTAAAATAGATTGGAAAGAGAATGTATCTGGTATTACTTCCATAAAGTCAAGGTTAGATAAAGATAGCTCAACCACGCTTGCTTTTTTCGGCTTTGGAGGAGACAAAGTCAGGAACCATGTGAGCCAGGAATTTGCAGGAGAGGGCAGCTCTTCACGGGTCCTCGGAGCTTACTTCGGCAGAGGCAGCTCTCATTTAGACCTGACTGCGGATGCACACCATCTCGTTCCAAACACAACCTGTAATATATTATACAAAGGCGCGCTTTCTGCCTCTGCAAGCTCTGTCTTCAGAGGCAAGATAAAGATAGAGAAAGAAGCGCAGAATACAAACTCTTTTTTGGAGGACCACTGCCTAATACTGTCGCCTGATGCAGTATCTGACTCCATACCTTCTCTTGAAATCGACGCAAATGAAGTTAAGGCAAGCCACGG
This sequence comes from Nanobdellota archaeon, assembly GCA_013335235.1. GTDB lineage: Archaea > Nanobdellota > Nanobdellia > Woesearchaeales > GW2011-AR15 > JAAXVZ01. The sequence goes on from JAAXVZ010000015.1 coordinate 5,009, forward strand.
AGCGACAATAGGCAAGCCAGATGAAGAAGAGATATTCTATCTCATGGCAAGAGGGATTGCAAAAGAGGATGCGGAAAGGTTAATAATATCTGGGTTCTTTTCTGAGATATTCCAGGAAGCAGGTGTAGACCCTGTCCCACTTGAAAGGTGAACTTATGTACAATGTCGATAAGATAAGAGAAGATTTCCCAATATTGAAAAGAAAAGTGCACGGAAGGCAATTAGTCTACCTAGACAATGCCGCCTCTACCCAAAAGCCGATACAGGTCATAGATGCCTGGACTAATTACTACAAAGAGCATAATTCAAATGTACATCGCGGAGTCCACGCATTAAGCCAGGAAGCGAGCCTTATGCATGAAGAGGCGCATGTGAAAGTCGGAAAGTTTGTCGGCGCAAAGAACCCGATGGAAGAAACAGTCTTTGTCAGGAACGCGACAGAGGCGGCAAACATTGTCGCCTATGGCTGGGGGATGCACGAGCTAAAAGCAGGAGATGAAGTCTTGTCTACGGTGATGGAGCATCATGCGAATATAGTACCATGGCAATTTCTGAAAGACAGGGGTGTGAAAATAAATTTTGTTGATATAGATTCTGAAGGCAACCTCAATATAGAGGATATGAAAGAGAAACTGACAAAGAAGACAAGACTTGTCACTTGTGTCCACGCATCAAATGTCCTGGGAACAATAAATGACGCAAAAGAGATAGGAAAGATAGCGCATGATAACGGCTCATTGTTCATGCTTGACGGATCGCAGAGCGTGCCCCACATGCAAGTCGATGTAAAAAAGCTTGGCTGCGATTTCATGATATTCTCTGGCCATAAGATGCTGGCGCCTATGGGAACAGGCGCCCTTTACGCAAAAAAAGAAATATTGCAGAAGATGCACCCTTTCCTTGGCGGCGGGGATATGATCCACGAAGTGACGCTTGAAAAATCGACATGGAATGACCTGCCCTGGAAATTCGAAGCCGGAACTCCTGATGTCGGCGGGTCTGTCGCTTTCAGCGCAGCGATTGATTATCTAAACAAACTTGGAATGGATAATGTGCGAAAACACGAGAAAGAGATAACTAAGTATGCAATCGACAAGCTATCCGGCATAGGCGGGATGAATATATTCGGCCCAAAAAACGAAGAGAAACGATCTGGGCTGGTCGCTTTCAATGTAGGAGAATTGCACCCGCATGATGTCGCAGGCATACTCGACTCCGCATACAGTGTCGCTATCAGGAGCGGGCAGCACTGCGCCCATCCTCTCTCTGCAAGGCTAGGCCAGACATCCACCAATAGGGCAAGCTTCTATGTATACAACACAAAACAGGAGATAGACATACTCATAGAAGGCATCCTCAAAGTCAAGGAGATACTTGGCAAATAAACGAAAATGGCCTACGACATCTACCAGGAGAATATCCTGGACCACTATGAAAACCCGAGGAACTTCGGCCATATACTGAACTGCACCGCAAAGGCGCATGATACAAACCCCTTGTGCGGCGACATGTTCGATTTTGAAGTAGCTGTCTCTGAGGGGAGGATACAGGATGTCAGATTCAATGGAAAAGGCTGCGCAATCTCAACTGCTTCTGCCTCTATGCTGACTGAGAAGATAAAGAACATGACTGTAGAGGAAGCAATGAAGATTGAGAGGGAGGACATAACTGAGATGCTAGGGGTAGAGCTCTCCCATGTCCGAATAAAGTGCGCTATGCTTCCATTGAAAGTCATGAAGCTAGCTTTGATAGAATGCAAAAAATAAGGATATTTGTTGTCGGCAACAGCCTTGTCGATATTGATTCGCTTCCTTTGCGGATACTGCCTGAACTAAGGAAAAAGATGCCTTCTGTTGATTTTGTTGAATTCGACCCGACAGAAGAATTTCCTGTGAAAGACCCGATAATACTTGATACAGTGATAAATGCCGAAACTGTTTCTATATTCACAGACATCAATAAGATTGAGTTGCAGAGCATATGCTCATTGCACGATTTCGATCTTGGATATAACCTGAAACTGTTGAAAAAGCTCGGGCAGATAAAATCTGTCAAGATAATCGGTGTCCCGCCAAATATTGAGGAAGCAGTGGCTGTCGAAGAGATATGTAAGATACTTTTACGGAACTAGACCATAATAAGGTTCTTATATTCTACTGGTTGATTAGGTCCACTTTTTCTTGCCGCCAGATAAACTCCTTCCTCTCCCGGAATCAATATAATGGTTTTGTCATATCTGTTTTCGTTCTTGTGCTTGCGTGTTGGCCAGCTGTCAAGGAAGCCACCAACAACAGGGATACCATGCCTTTCCAAGTACATGATTATCTGCTGAAAGTGGTATGGATCTCCCCCTATTGGAACGCATTTGACGCCACTTTCATAAATATTGACCATTTCGCGAAGATAGGTCTTTGGCCGCCTTGTCTGAAGATCGTAGTGTGAGAAAGTCATCCTGATTTTCTGCCCGTCGAATAAAACTGCGCCGCAGCAATTATAATACCCCTCTGAATAAGATGGCCTTGTGATAGTAGATACCCCCGGGTATTCTAGTGCCTGCGGTGCGGCATCACGCATAATCTTTTCGAGCCTGCATTGTGTTGCTGTGTCAACTGTTTCAAGATCTGTAATGCAAGTAGCTACGCTGGCAGGCAACATGTGTTAGCCACAAAAACCATTATATATAAAGCTTGAGGTCTGCGATGTAGGCAGCGATAACACTAAATCCAATTAATATTGAGAAAGTGTGTCGCGCAGCTCATGCAAGGATCATAGGCACGGATTATCATCTCAATCCGGTGCGTCAGCATTTCCTTTGACAGATGCAGATTCTGCTCTACATATGCCTTGATGTCGTTCTCGATATTTATCTGATTCTGCTGTGTCGGGACAATGACCTCTGCGTTGACTATCTCTCCTTTCTCACCTATCTGCACCAGGTAATATAATGTGCCTCTTGGAGCCTCTATAACTCCAACACCCCTCCCTGGTTTCATTTTTGGTGGCTGCCTTTTCTCAAGTGAAAAGACCGTGTTCTCCAGTATCTCGATTGAATGATCTATTGAATGCAATATCTCTATTGCCTGGGCAAGGTCATTATGGAATATGTTCTTTGATGGGAACATCGCAAGATATTTCCCTGCATCTCTCTTTGTGCCATTATGCAAAGAGGCCTTGTTAAGGTTCAGGCGCGAAAGAGCCCCTACAAAATAATTGCCTTCTTCAAATTTGTAGCCCGTTGAATTTGAATAAGGGATAACCACATTCTCAAGGTGGTCTGCGTAGGACTTCTCTTCTATCCTGTGCCCTTTTGAGTTCTGTATAGTCCCATCCAAGAAAGAGAAATCGTCTGTCACAAGCGCCATGAATGTAGTCTCGCGCTCAAGCCGCATCTCCCATCTGGCGAAAATATCCAAGAGGGTGAATATATATGGCCTGACTTTTTTCAGTTCAGCTACCATCGCCTTTGACTCTTCTGCGCTCGGAACTTTCAGAAACCCGCCTATGGTGGGATGTGTCGCATGGACTGCCCTTCCAGCGACTAGCTTTGAAAGGTTGTTTCCTGCTGCTTTTATTTCAAATGCCTGGTGCAGCAGCTCGTTTTCTTTCTGGTCAGACTCGTCCAGGTCTAATATACTGTCCTTGTTCAATACATCTGGAAGCGAGAACATGTAAAGATGGAGTGCATGGTCACGGATCATCATGCCATACATAGTGAGCTTTTTTAGCAACATTGCCTCTTTGCTTGGAACTATATCGAGAGCTTTTTCTATCGCCTCTATGCAACACATCGTGTGCGCTATGCTGCATGTCCCGCATATCCTGGACATATGTGCCGGTGCCGCAAGGCAAGACTTGCCTTCGACAGCTGTTGTGTAGAAACGCCGTGGCTCTGTTATCATGAACTTGATATATTCGACCTTGCTGTCCCTTACCTTCAGGTCAAGCGCACCATGCCCCTCAATCTTCGAAAGGCCATCTAATGACAGGTCAATGTCTATATTATGCATTGTTTACACCGAAAATTGTAAAATATTTATCCAATACTGTAAGGAAGGCATCTTCAGACATCGGACAGCCGTCTACCTCTGAGTCTACACCTATAACTTCGCTTAAGCACTTGACACGGTCGTTCAGGCCGAATTGCATTATCTGTGAGGAAATCTTTTCTTGTTTTGACTTGTCAAATTTATTCCTTTGCGCTGATGGTCCGCCATTCACTGCACAAGAGCCAATCGCAACAACAAACCTTGCAGCAGCCCTTATCCTTTTTACTTCTCCCTCGTCCTTCTCTGTGGCAATCGCCCCTTCGATAAACGCAACATCCAATCCCTCTAGCACATTGTTTGATTTAAGGATTTTCGTGTGCCGAAAATCTATCTTCTTCTTCCACTCAAAGAAATGGGTATTCATAAGCTCGGTAAAGACTATTGTCGAGTCCTCACAACAGGAAAAAGAGAACCACCCTATCTTCAGCTTTGACATAACACCCCCCAATAGAAACAGGTTTAAAAACGTTGTGCTGCCATCCGGCCGAGTGGAAAGCTCCCAAAACTATAAATATGGTCTAGAAAAACCATAACCTATGATATGTATAATCGCCCTAATTATATTTTCCATAATGAGCATCTTCTCTGTCAGATACAGGGCCCTCGCAAAAGAGGCATTTGACTGCGTCTTCAGGAGGATGACCTTCAGGCCATGCACCTCCGGCCTTGACAGGAGACTGAAAACATCTATACTTGGCAAGGTCTCAAGGAAGCACTTGGGTATGGCGAAGTTCGTCGCAAGACACTTTGAGGCCATATCCTGGTTCTTCACGATACTGATGTTTGTATCTTTATTTTTCACAGCCCAGGGGATATATAATTATGTAGTATATGGTAACTGCAATGGAGAGCAAGGGGGCTTTTGTGTATATGACGCCCTTGCACCGCAGCAGTCCAGCACGTGCACAGACCCAAGCATAAATGTAAATGGCACTGCCTTTGCGCTTCCCACCACAGATGACGACCCGTCTATAGGCCCTGCTGATGCAAAAGTCACAATAATTGAGTTTGGATGCTATTCCTGCCCCTATACTAAAAAAGCAGAACCCATAGTAACTGAGATTCTAAAGAAGTATGAAGGCAAGATCAAGTTTGTATACAGAGATTTTCATATACCTACGCACCCAGGTTCAGAGATACGGGCAGTCGCTGCAAACTGTGCAAATGATCAGGGAAAATACTGGGAATACCATGATGCACTATTCAAGAGACAGGAGGAGGAGTTGACTGCGGATAAGCTAAAATCAATCGCATCTGATCTTGGATTATCCTTAGAGTTCAACACCTGCCTAGACAGCATGGCTTACCTGGATGAGACAAATAAGGATTTTGAGGATGGAAAATTAGCAGGTGTCTCCGGGACACCGACTTTTTTCATAAATGGAAAAGAGACTATTGTTGGGGTGAAACCTCTTGCATATTTCTCAGGCATAATCGACCGCGAGCTGAAGTAAGATGAAAGTTGCAATAATCGGTGCTGGTTTTGTCGGGTCTACTGCAGCCTATGCCTTGATGATAGATGGCTGTGCATCTGATATATCTTTGATTGATATAAACAAGGAGAAGGCTGAAGGAGAAGCGCTGGACCTAAAGCACGGAACGATATTCACTCCTGGGACAAGGATAACCTATGGGGACTCTTATGCGCTCTGCAAAGACGCAAGCATCATAATAATCACTGCCGGAGCAAACCAGAAACCTGGAGAGACCAGGCTCGACCTCGGAAAGAAGAATAGTGCGATAATAAGAGAAATGCTCCCTAAGATAGCAAAAGAGAATAAAGATGCCATCCTCTTGATGGTGACCAACCCGCTAGATGTCCTGACGTATCTTGCAGTGAAGACTTCAGGATATCCTACTTCCCGTGTTTTTGGGACCGGGACACTGCTTGACACAGCAAGATTCAGGCAGTACCTGAGCGAATATTATGGGGTAAACTCAGTTGATGTCCACGCATATATCCTGGGCGAGCACGGAGATAGCGAATTCCCTGTCTGGAGCACTGCAAACATATCAGGAATAAGGCTCAAGGATTTCAAGAGATATAAGACAGAAGAGCTTGACCTTGCGTTCGAGAAGACAAGGACTGCAGCCTATGAGATAATATCTAAGAAAGGGGCAACATATTACGCAATAGGATTGGCCATAGCAAAGATAGTAAGGGTCATATTGACAGACCAGGAGACCATACTTCCTGTCTCTTGTTTTGTAGAGGATTATTATGGGATAACTGATGTATGCCTGAGCCTTCCTTGCATTGTCGGAAAGACAGGGATAAAAGAGACTGTGCATCCTACGCTAGATGAAAAAGAGAGAGAATCCCTTAAGAAGTCTGCTAATGTGATAAAGAAAGCCATCAAAGAGATCTTATAATCTCTTCTGCCTCCTCTCTTGTCCTTGCCTTGACCATTACCCGGCCATCTTCAAAGACAACTGCTTTTCCTGTATGAACTACCCCCGGGAACCTTTTTCCTTCAATCTTCTGATAGAGCCCCGGCACCCTGAATTGGAAAACTCCCTTGCCGCAGAGTTCCTGCACAAACACAGGTGTGTTAAGGTAGATATAAGTGCCTTTGCATGCTGAGCAAGTGTGCGAGTGACTCACTTTTACCCGTTGGCTTGAAGCCATTGTGCAGGTGACTAGCTCAGGCGTGTAGTTTTGACTGCCCATTGCTTTGATTTCCTCCAGAATCTCACCTGAAAAGCGCTTTCCGAAGCCATCTGATATGCCAATATCACAACCCAGCCCAGATTTTGATCCAAATATGCAACAATAACAAGGGTATCCTTCAATTGTTGCGTAAATCATGCCTTGGCTTTTGCTTGCCGCACCACTTAACCATTTTACTCCTTTTTTTTTTGCATAGTCATTTATCACTAGCCGGCTATAGAGGTTATCTGTCAGCCCAAGGACAAGGTCTTGGTTCCCAATCTTTACAACCGTCTCTGGGGTGAGTTCTATTGGCAAGGCAACTACATTTGTTAGCTTTGAAAGCCTCTCTGCAGATGCCCCTGCCTTTGTCTTCCCAATGTCAGACACCGCATAATGCTGGTTTAATAGATTCTTCTGCTCTACATAATCCCGGTCAACCAACGTTAGCGTGTGCCTTTCCTTGGCAAGGCCCTCTGCTACAAACGACCCTATCGCACCAAGACCGATTATACAGATATCCATTTTAGAAAGGAATTGGTTGCTGTTTTTATCTTTGGCTAAACAGGACCTGTGCAAAACAATAGTCAAACAGATTTTTGCTGTTTTTCCACTATCACAGTTAATGGGTGGTGGGCATTATAACAGACATTATAATGCATTATAATGGGCATTATATAACGAATATAATGCATTATATAATGGCATTATATAGACGAGAAGAAAATATAATGCCCATTAAACAAACAACCACTAACCAAAGCAAATTTAATAGTGGCCTAACCAAGAACAGATGGCTTTTTGCGATGCGCCAAAAGAAAAAAGAATTTGTTTTATGAAATACTCCATAGCGGCAAACAGCAGAACGTC
>JAAXVZ010000016.1:0-7556 GCA_013335235.1 Nanobdellota archaeon
GTTTTATGCCAAAAGTGGTATCTGTCTGCGTTGCAGCTATGACTCCGAATTTCTTTTCTTTCATATCGACCATGATATATGCCCTCCTTATATAATATTTTTTGATAAAAAAATTCTATTTGGAATATTGCGTGAGGAAAACACCCTCTTTCTTCTGGGCAAGCCGCCCTCCTTCAACAACGATATTGCCGTTCAGCAGCACATAGCTCATCCCTGTCGAGAGCTCAGTGGGCCTCGCGACTGTAGCATGATCTTCCAGGCCGGAGAATACGGCTATGTCTGCAAAATACCCAGGAAGGAGCCTGCCCCTAGCTTGCAGGTTATATCTTTCTGCTGGAAGCTGGGTTGTCTTGTGCACCGCATCTTCGAGAGGAAGCACAGAGGGCACATAGCTTGAGAAAAGCCTTGCTATATTCCCATAGTTCCTGGGGTGGCAGAGTTCTGGTTTGCCTGAATCATAGATAAAGCCATCTGAGGCGACAACCGAAGTCTCATGAGACAGCACACGCCTGATATCTTCCTCTCCCATCATGTTGTCTAACGTGGCTTTTATCAACGGGTCGTCTATAAGGAGCTGGACCGCTGTCTGATAAGGAGATCTGCCAAAAGACCTGGCGATGTCTGTCAAGCGCATCCCTGAGTATTCAGGATTTTTAGATAATGTGATATACACATCATCCCAGGTGTTCCCGCACCAGGACTGTATCCCTTTCTGGTTCGAAAATGCCTCTGCAGCAGGATCGCCCATGACCCTGGCTAGGAATTCTCTTGTCAGCCCTTCTTTTGCATACAGCTCTTTTGGCAAGACAACAGACAGGCTAGTATGTGCTCCGGGGTAGAGATAGACCTCTGTCCCAACATCCAAGCCTTTTTTCCTGGCTGTATCAACCATCCTGAGAGTGGACTCTGTCTTGCCCCAGTTCTTCCTGCCTGCTGCCTTATGATGCGCAAGCTGCAGCCTGACACCTGAGGCAAGCGCAGTATCCAAAGCTTCTTTTGTCGCTTCTTCTACTGTGTCTCCTTCATTCCTAAGATGTGTCTTGTAAACATGATTAGGGCCAAGCACAGATAATAAGTCAACCATCTCCTCTGGGCTGGTGTATGAACCTGGCGCATAGATGAGGCCAGAAGATATCCCGAGGAACCCGAACCTATCTATATATTCTCTAGCTATGGATTTTATCCTCTCCCTTTGCTCGTGAGAAAGCGCACCAGGAGCCTGACCTGCGACCATAGCCCTAAGCGAGCCCTGGCCAAGGAGGAACCCGACATTCACAGCAAGGCCTTTTTCCCGCAATTCATGGAAATAGTCCTGAGGAGCGTCCCATTTCCGCTTCTCCTCGTTCATGAGAATGGAATCATTACCAGAGATAGGCAAAGCAGAGACTCCGCAATTGCCGACAACAATAGATGTAATTCCCTGGGTCAGCAAGTTTACGCCGTCAGGCGCTCTTGTAAGCAGGATATCCCCATGATTATGCACATCGATGAAACCAGGGGTGACATATTTCCCTGATGCATCTATAACTTCTGCACCAGGGGCATCTATCTTGCCAATTTCAACAATCCTGTCTCCATCTACGAGCACGTCATTTCTCTCTGCCCGGCTGCCATCGATTGTTGTGCCACCCTTGATCAGTATCATCGCGCACCTCTTGCATAGTCAAGGACAAGCTCTGCTATTGGAAGGGCTGATGGCACAACCACCCTGCCTAGCTGGCATGTTGTCATCGTATCCAAGTATGAATTGAAGAGTCCCCGATTCACCACATAGCCCAGTTTCAACCCGTCGATACGGCCATCTCCGTTCTTGCCAGGGAAGAAGCCCGGCATGTAGCTCATAGGTATGAAACCATGGTCAAGGAAACTGGACTGCTGTGCAAGATCTTTTTCAGTTGCCGGCAGGTCGACCTCTATGTAGGCTTTTCCTGTCTCTGACGCTGCTTCGAGAAGCCTTGATACTGGAAGGATCTCTCCGTTTGCCTTGATCTTCATCCATCCGCAGACAGAATCATCCTCTGCCAGCAAAGCAGATAGGTCCTCAGTCCCTCCCTGGATAACGCCATTATGCGCTCTCCCTGTCTTGGAAGCACAAGAGTCATACAACCCGACTTTGGAAAGCACTGCCTGTCTTAGCGCTGAGGCTCGCTCATCTACAAAAGTCATTGGATTCCTTTTTGTCCCCGAATATCCAACATTATGCACGACGCTGACTCTTCCATCCCAGAAGATCACGTCAGAATTCTCGACATCAGTCCAGTAGTGCGCTGTCGGGATCTTGTATTTAAGGGGCATGAACCCGACAGCAGGCATGCCAAGGTTGTTCTCGCAGTTGCTCTGTGTGGCTTTGTGCATCGTATTTGTGTCTGCCTGTGTAAGATAGCCTATCCCGTCTATCTGGCTCATCAAGACCTCTGAAAGCGTCTTGAAGATGCCCTTGCCATTGACACCGTGCCTCGTTACGCCCCGGCCTTTCTCTACGCTCATGTCTTTGTGATTGAACATGAGGGCGCCGCTTGAAAGGACCATGCCTTCTGACTCTGCGACATACCATATGAGCGGCAGTTCCTCAAGCGTCCTTGCATCCTGCATCCTCTCTGCCTGCTCTATTATCCATGCAGGGTCGTTGAAATTCTTGAAAAAATACAATGCGTCTCCACCAAATATAGCAGGCTTGCCGCCCCTGCTCCATCCATCCTGATAGGTAGCGACTACCTGTCTTGCAAGCTCTTTGTCAGGAACAAGCGGCATGTATCTTATGCCGTCTGCTTCAACTGTTTTCAAATCCGGTTTTTTCATAGATTCCCCCTCACATATACATTTGCAGGGCAATAATGCTCAGGCTAGCAAGCCCTATGCTAAGCCATTTGGACACGCCTATCTTCGCCTTGAAGAAGACAAGAGATAGAAGTGTCATGAACAGGATGTCTGTGTTGTACAGGATCACACAGATCGTTGACGAGAAACTCGCAACTGAAGTATAGAGTATATAATATTCAAGCAGGATGATGGCTGCTGTCACAAGGAAGACTAGCCTAAGAGGCATCTCCCTGCCAAATAGCTTAATCTCTGTGTCAGGTATATAGCGCAGCTTCTCTTTTTTTAGAGCTGTGAACAAAATAGTGCACAAAAGGAAGACAAGCCCGAATCCCCAATAAAGGAATAAGGGATTGGCCAAAGTAGTGGCAAATTTCAGATAGGTATAGAATATACCCCATATAACCATTGAAACCATAGCAAGGACGCTGCTCTTAGAAAGCAGGGATGAAAAGAATTTGCCTTTAGAGGAATAAAGCAGATATATCGAAAACAGGATAGCTGCAAGGATAATATAAGTCTGCCATGGCAGCCGTTCATCCTTGAGGAAGATATACCCAAGGATTGCCGCAGTAAGCGCGCTGATGACTTTCAGCGGAGCTATGTCAGACACGTCATTCAGGGTCAGGGCATAGAAATAGAGCCTGTTGGCAAGGAATATCAGTATCCCCCCTCCAAGAGAGAGGAAAGCAAATGTGACAGACAGCTGGTTGAAGAAAAGCAAAGGAAGCTGGATTATAGAGACTATCATGAAATAAGAGAAGGTGTAGCTTGAGATTGTCGCCTTCTGGAGGATCTTTTTTGAGAGATTTGTCTCCAGGGCTGAGCCTACTGCAGCAAACAAAGGCGAGAGAATCATAAAGCGATCTCCTTTATCTTATCCATCAGGACAGTGTAACCTATCCCAGGCTCTCTGGACTGCTCGATAAAGCCTTTCTTCATCACAATCTCTGGCTCTACGATGTCATCTGAGTAGTATCTTTTTCCAGGACTTGTATCCCCAGTTATCGTGAACCCTGGAAGGGACTGCAGCGCCAGGAGATGCGCTCTTCCGACACCGGTCTCCAGCATCCCGCCGCACCAGACAGGGACCCGGTCCATGCCTCTTCCAGTGAAGCTTCCATCCCTGTGGTTATAGCATGTGTCATGTATCCTGATAGAATTGTATAGCCCTCCGACCCTGCCGGGCTTGATGTTTATTATCTTGCACGAGCCAAGCTCTAGCGCGTATCTTGCGTCATCTACTGAATGGATGCTCTCATCAAGGCATATAGGTGTCCTGAGCTGCGACTGCACCTTTGCATGGTCGTAGATGTCATCATTCGATAGCGGCTGCTCGATCATCAAGAGATTATAGCCATCAAGCTTCCTCAACAGAGGCATATCCTCCTGGCTATATGCGGAGTTGGCATCCACCATCAAAGGGAAATCGTTCCCAAAGACACGTCTCAGCTCCTTTACAGGCTCTATGTCCCAGCCAGGCTTGATCTTGATCTTTATCCTTTGATAGTTCTCGCCCAATGCATCTCCTACAGCTTTCACAAGGGCATCGATTGTCGGCATGATGCCAAGGCTTATCCCTGAAGGTATGTCATGGTCATCCCCGCCAAGATACTGCCAGAGCGGCATCCCTTTCTCTTTTGCAAGAGCGTCGAATATCGCCATCTCGACCCCTGCTTTTGCGAAGTTGTGGCCTCGGATCGGCGCAAACGGCTTCAGGAAATGCGTTATATCTGTGCCTTCCATTCCTATAAGGTATGGTTTCAGGAACCTCTCCTGGACCATCCTGTCAGAGTCTGTGAAATCAGAAGAATACAAAGGGACAGAGAGGCTTGCAGTCTCGCCGAACCCTTCTATGCCTTCTGAAGTGACTAGGCGCACTATCAGGGCATCTTTTTCCGTGAACCTGCCAAAGCTTGTCGCAAACGGGCTCACCAAAGGCAATCTTACATGGTATGTCTCGATTGTTTCTATTTTCATGTAAGATAGCGAAGGAGTATGCTTTTAAGGCGGTTTTTTCAGCAAACCCGCCAGCCCTTCGGACAGACCGGAACAATTACATGATCTCCGAAGAAAATAGACCTAAAATGGTTGATTCTTTCTTTTTTTCCGGCTGCAAGCAAAAAAAAGAAACATGACAGATTATAGAGGACATATCTTGCGAATGGCCAAAAGCAAGATTTAAATACTCCCAAGTAATTAAGTAGCCTAGCATAATCCTAGGAGGGAAGAAGAATGCGTAAGTTTTTCGAAAAAGTAAAACAGAAGGTGAAAAGCTGGGGCTTTGATGATGATAATGCAGAAGAGGCAGAGGACGAGTACCTTGAGCTTGACACTGCAGCCAAGAAGACAATGTCACAGAAGGTTATCGTGAGGCCATTTGTCCTGAATGATTTCACTGATGTGAAGGCGATTGTCGATGCAATGAGAGAAGGCTCAACCATCGCTCTTGTCAATATCAAGCCATTGAAGGACAAGGACCTGGTTGAACTCAAGAGAGCAGTGAACAAGCTCAAGAAGACATGCGACGCGCTATCTGGTGATGTTGCCGGATTCGGGGATGACTATATCGTTGTCACCCCTCAGTTCGCGGAGATCTACAGGTCAAAGGATAACGAGACCGTCGAGATAAAGGAAGAGTAAGCCTTATTTTTCTCTGTTCTTTTTATTGATTATCATATTAAGAAGATATCGATTTAACAGGATATCCCTGTCAAGTGAACAGTGACATGATGAAGAATACGCTTGTCACAAGTATCAAGGAGTGCTTGAGCCCTGCTGTCACATCCCCTTCGGATAGCTTGCCGATTATTATGCCGGCAAAGAAACCCTGGATGACGCTAAGCATGAGGAATATCCCCTTGATGCTGGAGAACCATTCTGCAAGGCTGGAGAAGAACTCTCTCATGGACGTGAACCTAATGGTGACATCGAGCACTAAGGATGGTCCAGAACCGCTTGATGAGCCGCCTATGCCAATGCTTCCGAATGCGCTCTGCTTGTCGCCTGCGCCGACAAGATATGGGACCAGCATGTTCTGGATGACAAGCATGACTCCTATGAATATAAAAAATATGATATAAGACTGCATGACCTGAGACTGGATAGACGCTCGCCTCTGCTCTTTGATCTTCTTGATCTCTATAAGCGAGTTGGTGATGGATTCCAGGACATCCTCCATGTTTCCGCCAGACTGCTCTGCTTCTATGACTGTCGCAATGGTTCTTTTTATTACCTCGTTCCTGGTCGCTGTCGAGAAAAGTACAAGCGCCTTATGGACCGGGATAGACCACTCGACCTGATGACCAAGCTTTCTCACATACGGAGACAACGAACCATAATCTATATTTGAGATATGGGTTATTGACCTTGAGACAGGCATCCCTGACTTGATTGCACCAGCAAGGTTCCTTACAAAATCAAGGAACCTGGTCTCTATCTCTCTTTGCCTCTGGTTTTCAATGAAGAAATCTATCCATACCTGGCCCCAGGCTATTGATACTGCAAGAATTATCAGCGGGAAAAAATAGCGTGATTTTGTCAGGAAAAGCAGGTCAGAGACTAATATGATCGCTCCGATGACGATCCCTATCAGGTACTTGTCTTTGAATTTCATTTTATATGTCCGGCTGGTTAAGTTCAAGGAAGAACAGGAACAATATATTCATTATGGGTATCGCGACATATGTCCCGAACGTTATGACACTATTGACTGAATATGGGCCGAGGGAACCTCCAAGGACAGAGACAAGCGAAAGCGCTGTCACGAAAAATAGAGGGGCTGCTATGAGAACACCTGTGTATATGTCTGAATATGTCGATAGTGATTCTACATATTTCTGCCTCTCGAGCCTGTAATTCAATAATGCCTCAGCAGACTTCTGAGAAAGGTATTCCTTCAGGTCGCCGCCTGTCTCAATTGTCGAGACAAACCCGTCCAGGAACTCCTTGAAATCTGACGAAGGAGTATTCAGGCTAATTGCTTTTATGGCTGTGATTATGTCATAGCCGAAAAAATCTACATAATTCGTGATCTTCTCAAACTCAACAGATATATCACCATATTCTTTAGATGCAGATATCAGCTTGAACATGGTTGCCGGGCTGACACCCGAAGCTATCACAGAGGCCATATGGTCTATTGCAAATGGCATATTGGTGTTGATTGACCTACGCCTGGATTTTGACAGCATGAAGGGATAATAGTAACCAAGGAAAAATGATGCAAAAGGGACAGCAACAGCTGATAGGAGCGTGTAGAGCAGTATGAGGTATATAGGAAGGCTCTGCAATGTAAAGATGACAATAGCAAGAGGGATTGCGGCAAAGCCTGAAAAAACGCTCAAGAACACGATTATATTGATGTAAGTATTTGCCAGTATCTTCATATTGGCCTTTCTTATCTCTGTGTAGAGTCTCCTGAACATATCCGGGAATTTCTCTATGAGATATATGGACAGTTTCCTAACAGTCATGTTAGCCAGATAGCCAAGTGCGCTTGCCTTATATGTATCAGGTCCTTTCCTATTGATTACACTCTTTATCTCACGGATCTGCCGCTCGAGCATGTGCGGGTCAAGGATATCTCCTTTGGAGACATCGATTCCGGCGCTGAGCGCTGCAGTTTGTCCAAAATTTCTTGAAAAACTAACGATCTTTACGTTTGGATTCTTCTCTCTGAGGTCGAGCAAAATTTCCATTGTTCCGTCTGAGCTTCCATCATCGACAAAAATCACCTC
>JAAXVZ010000016.1:7566-12540 GCA_013335235.1 Nanobdellota archaeon
AGACACCCATCTCTCTCTCCAGCCGATCCTGTTCTTCATATGTCAGTATCGAAGGCAATATCTGTGTCTTCCCGAATATCTCGGGAGATTTCTGCTTCCCGAGGAAGATATATTCAAAGAACTCCTTGCTGAATATCCCTCCTAAGATTACGTCATCCTGATCAAACTGGTCCAGCCATGGTTTCTCTTTTGCCTGGAAAGCATATGCCAGGCGTTTCAGGAAAGGCAGCTTGACCGGTGGCGGCGCTTTATAGACCTCGAGAAGCCCTGGCTCAGGTGTCAGCTCTTTTGCCTCAGCAGGTCCCGGCGCTGCAGGTATCTCCTTCTTAATCTCAACAGGGCGGGGCGGAGGCTCTGGCACTTTCACTACTTCTATATCTGCGATATCAAGATTGCCGAGGCTAGGCAGGGAGATATTCTTTGAAGGGGTAAAAGTCCTTCCTATTTCCAAAGTATCGCTAGTGCGATCATCCTGGATCGCCTTGACCAGGCGCCTGTTTATGGCCCGTACCCTGCTCTTCAGAGAGTCAACATACCCCGCATATGATTCTAGTATCTGTTCTCTCGTCTTCCCCTGCAGTATCTTGGAATTCTGCTCTGCATATTCACTGTAAGACAGCTCTGAGCGCTGGTAGCTTGCGTCAAGGGAATCAAGTGAGGATTTAACTTCCTTGATATTCTTGCGACCTGCCTCTAATTCATCTAATACCTTATTCAGTTCCGCAAGCTGTGGTTTGATGTTGAGCATGATAAATCATGGCACAAAGGAATCGACCTTCGAGTTCACCATATAGGTAAGGAGGAGCATCTCCTTCTTAATTAATTCCATCTTGAGCTTAGCCATATCCCTCTGCTCCTTTGTAGAATAGGACCTGGCGCCAAGGTCAGAGTATATCTCGCTTAGCACATCGATCTTCTCTATTACCTCTCTTACCTCGGTCTCTTTTTTCATAGTATGCCCAATTGCGACAGCACAAGGCTCTTATTTAGGTAGTACTGCTTAATTATGTCATTGACCTCCTTGAAATCCTGTATCTTCCTGTTTGCCATTGTCTGAAGGACCATTGCCCTGAGCTCTAGCTCCCTGCTGAGGTCATCTGCCGGTGTCCCGCTTGACTTGCTTATCTTCGTCAGGATATAGAACCCATTTTTCTGGAGTATCTTGTCGGAAGTTGGGTCCCATTCAAAAGGTGTGTTCTTCTCTACTTTCTCGCCATTGACACTGATGACCTCGACCAGCTCTTTTAGCCTTCTCAGGTTCTTGTCTGCTTCCTTATGATGGGTCATCACGCATACTATATCCAGGGACTCTATCAATGAGGGTGAAAGATTTATTGGCGGAGTCTCCAGTCTCCTGACAAGCGTCTCTACGCTGCCTGCGTGAAACGTCCCAAATGAGCTATGGCCTGAGGCCATGCCCTGGAACAGGACAAATGCCTCATTGCCCCTTATTTCTCCGACGATGACATAGTCCGGGGCCTGCCTGAAGCTTTCCCTGAGCAGGTCAAACAGAGTTATCTCTCCGTACTCTTTTCCCATTATATTAGGTATTCCGAATCCTGACCTTGTTACAGTCGGCATCCAGTTGTCATGTGAAAGGTTGAGCTCGCGCGTATCTTCAATCGACACTATTCTTGCGTCTGGGGGAATGAAGCTCAGCATGGCATTTAGCATTGTCGTCTTTCCTGACGCCGTCTCTCCGACAACCATGAAATTGAGCTTGTGCTCGATTGCAAGCCACAGGACAGCGAAAGCCTTGGCAGAGGCAGTCCCGAAGTTAATCATATGGATCGGAGTCCATGGATCTTTCGTGAACTTCCTGATAGTAAAAGAAGGGCCGCGTGTTGTCACATCTTCAGTATAAGTAGCGTTTACCCTTGAACCGTCTGGAAGAGTGCCGTCCAAAAGCGGTTTTGCATAAGAGACGTACCTGCCGCACTTCTGGGCCAGCTTCTCCACAAAATCAGACATCTCCGGTAGTTCGGTGAACATCACATTTGTGCGCAGGTTCTCATATTTCCTGTGCACAATATAGATAGGATAGTTCATTCCATTGCATTCTATATCTTCTATGTAGTAATCCTTCAGGAGGGGCTCGATCCTGTTCAGCCCAACTGAATTCCTGAAAATGAAATACATAAGCTTGAGGTAGGATTCCTGGGAAAGCTTTGTCCCAAGCTCGACGAGGATAGACTGCACATTCCTCTCAAGGTATTGGATCAGCATGCTCATCTTCTCAAGTTTCACTACGCTGACATTTATCATCTCTTCTAACGCCAGCATGACAAGCTTGAGTATCTCTCTTTCTGAGTCAGACAAAGTAGGCTCGTCAACATCATATACAAGCTCGTTCCTGGCTGCATCCCAGTATATATGGGCATATGCATAAGGCGCAAGCAAGGGATATCTTACATTGATGGTGGACTTTTCCTTGAGGCTCGGAAGATCGATTATCTGGCTAGTTGTCTCTATCCTGAACAGGGATTTATCTACCATCTTACTTCGGCTCGAAATTCTTCATCCGCACTATTACAAAGTCAGAGTAGCTCTCAAGGATGAATTCCAGGTCATAGTACGCAAAAGTGGTATTCATATGCGCAACAACCTTTGCTCTTCCCAGGTTGCTGCTGTCGCTTGATGGCTGGAGCTCTGTATAACCGTTCCCGACAGAGGATGCTGAAAGCCCGTTGATTGAAAAATTGAAGCTTCCGCTGCTTGGCATCGGCGCGCCATTATAGGAAACTTTAGTGACCAGAGCGCTCGTTGCCATCGGGACCCAGCTCTCATGAGTCCCGAGCTTTGCGATCTCAACTGAGAAATTGTCATCATGGATTGTTGTCTCCATGATGTAGCTTGACGCTGTCTCGTATGTCCGGACATTTGCATTGCTTGCGATGATAAGGTTGCCGAACCGGCTGCTTGATCTTGGGGAGACCATCCTGGATTTGGTCTCTATCTCCCAGACCATCTTGTCTCCTTCAAATTTGACCGCTCCTTCCCTGACCTCAAAAGACACCTCTGACTGAGCACCGTCTCCTTGGCCGGACAGGTCGACTATATGCCTGTCCAGTTCTGTCATCACATCCTTGGTCTTTGTGTATACTGCCCTATCCTTCATCTCAGTCATTATAGGCAGGCCTGTTGACAGCATTATCACAATCGCAAGAAGCGCTACAAGTGTGTAGATTATAACAGATATCCAGATTTGCGCTCTCATATTGCCTTGATCACCTTGTTTTTTTCGCAGCCGCCTATAAAGTAAGTGAATGAGGATTTAATGCTTATGTTCTCAAGAGTGAAAAATCTTGAGTCGCCCATTATAAGTGTTGGGACAACAGATACCACTTTAGTTGCACCTGTGTCTGTCACCAATGTCAGGCTGGAGATGTTCACTTTGCCCTGGTTAGACAGCTCGAACCTGAGCTTATCACCTGCGTAGTCTACATTTATTAATGAATATTTACTGTCTGTGCACTTTATCTCGCTGTTTGTTGTGTCAATGCCCCGGAATAGGTCTGTCACTATCCGCACAACGCTTGTGAAGAAGACAATGGTGATTATAGCGAAAGCTAGGAAAAGGAATATCTTTGTCTTTGAACCCTGTTCTCCTAGCATACTTCTATATCCTCCACTTCTATGACCCTGTCTGTGCAGAGGTCTACTGAATCCGCTGTAGCCTTTATTATAGGCTTGATCTCAATCTTTTGAGGAGGAAAAATAATATTGAACCCCAATGGCGGGCTCTTAAGGCTGATATTGAACTTCGCTCGTTCATGCTTATCTACTGGCACAAGGGAATTGAGGGTATATGGATTGTTATCCTGGTCAAGCACAAATATCTGGAGCCCTGCAGCATCCTTCTCACCGATATTCTCTACAACAAACTCAAGATTGTCTGTACCTGACCTATTATAGCAAATAAGGTCTGTGTCGTCTACCTTGACCAGATTTATAGTCATATCGATTGAGCAGGTCAGACTATGGGATATCAGCTGGTCTGTCTTTGCAGTCAGGTCATTAGTGGAACTGGTAGTATAGTTTATAACGACTGCTCCAAGTGCCACAGCAAAAGCTACCAATAAGACTGTTGCTATAAGCGGAGATACTGCTTTTTTTAGCATTGCTTCAGTTCCCTCTGTTCCCTGACGATTGATTTTTCCTCGCAGTAGAAACTTTTCTTCCCGCGCTTTGCAACAGGCGTTATCTTTGCCTGGGAAAGCGTGCCTTGCTTGAGGACAATTACATATTCGGACTCGCCGGGAGCTATATTGATATCAGACCTTATCACCCCTAGGTAATTATTATCTTCAGGATATAAGCCTATTGTATTGATAAGTAAGCCGATAATCTCAAGATTATTCGTATTTGTCACATTCAGTTCAAGCGTGGTCGGTGTCTGGCATGAACCAGTCAGAGATACGCCTATCTCTGCGCATACAAGCGGATCAGTCATCTTCTCCAGCGCCTCGCTCGCTTTTGTCGCCTGCTCAATAGACCAGTTATAGAGCATGAAGCTTAGCGCTACAACCATCCCCATAACAAGGATCCAGCTCAGGTATTGCGATTCAGCCTTAGTTTTCATTTTCAATCAGCAGCACTGCCATCTCTGCAGCTGTCAGGTTTATTGTGTACACTTCATCTTCATGGTCTATTCCAAACTCGCTTTCTGTCAGGAGAGAGGTTACAGATCCAGGCGCAAGGGCTGTTCCGCTCAGGTTGAGTTCTTCTTCAAAGAAATTTAGGATATGCGTATTCCCTTCATATCTGTAGAAGATCGCAAAACCGGCGTCATACGCCTTTGCATCCAGATACTCTGAATAGCTCTCTGAGAATTCGACAAGCGCCCCGTCGATATCGTTTCCGTTCATTATCGCGTTGTTCACTACAACGCGCGCTTCTTTTTCAAGATTCTGGGCTTCCAGGGAATTGTCAAGGATTTTAGATACGTATAGTCTCTGCAAGGCCTAGCCTATA
>JAAXVZ010000208.1 GCA_013335235.1 Nanobdellota archaeon
GATCGGAAAACCATGGGCACTAAATTATGCATATAGGCAGACACACCAGGACAATGAAAGAGATGAACGGTCATATCTCATCGGCAAGCTCTACAGAGAAGGGGAGGTTTCCAGGATTGAAAGTGCACTGGCATTGTTAGGGGAATCCTTGCAGAGCCCGCTCGCTTTTGAGCAGAATGTAGCCCGTTTTTTCTCAGAAGAGTCATCAGATTATATCCAGGTCCTTGCCAAAAGCCAAGATTTCAGGGACCTGGTCGAACTTGCAAATAGTTACGCCTCTCTGCAGAAGATAAGGACAAAGACCACGGATACACTTGAGAAATATCTTCAACACCATGGACCGAGATTCTTTTACGATGTGAAAACCCATGATGGCAAATCCGACTACTCGGTAATGAGCCAAAGGGAATTCCTGGTCCAGATCATGGCTGAAGTTGAGAATGTGCCCCTGCCAGAGCTATCAGTATATTCTCAGAAAAGAGAAGAAGTCCTCGCAAGAACAAGGCCGATGCTGACCAAAAAGATGAGAGAGACGCATGACTTTGATGAACTATATCAGATAACAAAGCAGTTCAATGCTAAATGGGCGATAGTGTACGATGCAGATGCGGACGCACCACGGGATGTAATGAGATATTACGCTGCCAGGATATTGACAGACCAAACTGCCATGGCATTCCAAGGGCCTGTTGCCCCTGTAGGGAACCTTGAGGATGTGACAACTACCCCTAGGATGAGCGGTTATCACCTTGCGTTCAATCATGCGACGTTGTATCCTAGGATGTTGATGAATAAGAGATGGGCTCACCCGCTTGCAGGCACTAACTGGTGCCTGAAGATGGATAGTTTCGAGGACGGAGGGAAACCGCTGGTCAATAATGCACCATATGATGAGGCAAAGAGGATATTCCTGGCTTATTTCAGGCCTGAAACCCTGACAGAGGACCTGGAACTGGGCCTGAGGCTGTTTGAGAAGTACAATATAAATGCAGAATGGCATCCTTTTGTAGAGGTAGAGCAAGTACCTCCAGATGATGAAAGGGAAAGGGACCAGAAAATTAGATGGGCTGAAGGGACTGTCGCATTGATTGGCGAGATATGGAATAGTAAAGTGCCGTTTGATCAAAAGCTCTACTTTAGCTCATACCCGCTCAAGATACTGGCCACAGCCACAATCCCGGTCATAGGTGGATTATATTTATTAGGGAATTTCCTGGGCATGATCCAATTCGACCAGATATATGGTAACCTGCCTGCTGCACTGGCATTATCTAACGTGCTGTATTCGCTTGAGTTCGCCTTGCCGTATATTAACACACGCAAGTACATAAAGGCCAACTATCCTTATGATGAAATATTTGATAAGCTGTCCTCGCTTACAGATAAAGCAGACACAAAAAGGTATACCCCAAATGAACTAGCACATCTGGCAGATATAACGCACCAGATCAAGAGAGGATTGGGAAAGAACGGATTCCTGTCCAGATATTTATCAATAAGGACGACGGATGAAGATTTCGATCCAACTGCGGCCGGTACTTATGATCTTGCCAGCCTGGCAGAGAAGACCGCTATGGTTCCAACAAGAGACGAGTTCTCAGGATTAGTATCTGGATTAGAAGATCTTATAACTACAAACGCCGCAAGCTATGGTCTGACATTCAAGAAAGACAGAATCTGGAATGGAAGAGCAAGAGTCAACCCTACACCATTGATAGACGCAGAACCAGAAGTTACATCGATAATAGGAAGGACAGAGCATGTGCTAAGCTTGGATCATGATAACCTTGGAACAAAAATAAAACGCCTGATCGAAGCATCTCTTGACGCATTGCCATATATCTACACCCAGATGATCCCTCCTACGATTGCCATTTATCGTAAGTTGACTGGTAAACAAACCATAATCTGGAATAAGACTGAAAGGACAAAAAAGAAGGCTATATGATTATCTAAACATAAATCCCCTTAAGTTGGAATACGCATTCTTCAGCGCTTCCTCGCTCGCCGCAAACACGACCCTGAAATGCTTTGTCCCTTCTTTCTGGCCAAAGCCTGCGCCATATACGAACAAGACACCTGTCTCTCTCAATAGATTCAAGGTAAACTCCTTATCCGTTTCTTTGCATTCCACCTTAGCAAATGCGTAGAACGCACCTCTTGGCTTTGCACATGAGATTTTCTTGATACTGTTCAATTCGTTGAAAGTTATGTCTCGTCTCTTCCTGAGCTTTGCGACCATCTCTGCAATGTGATCCTGGGGGCCTTCAAGCGCTGGTTTCACTGCATACTGCATAGGATGCGTTATGGAGAGCCTGGCCCTTGCAAGCTGCTTGACTGCCTCAGTATAGCCTGCCATCATTTCCCTTGGCCCTGAGAAGAAAAGCCATCCAACCCTCCATCCTGGACAGAGATAATTCTTAGAGAGAGTATTGAATGTGACAACAGGGATGTCCGATGCCAATGCGCCTACAGAATTGAACCTGAAGTCATCATCGAAGATTATCTTATCGTAAGTCTCATCTGAGAGTATTGGCAGGTTGAACTCCCTTGCGAGGCCAATCACCTTCAGTAATGTCTCCTTGGTGTAAAGCGCTCCTGTCGGGTTGTTAGGGTTGATCAATACGATAGCCCTTGTCTTGGAATTTATCTTTTTCCGCATATCTGCGATATCTGGCTGCCAGTCATTTCCTTCATCTAGATCATATTCATTCTCTTCTGCGCCAAGATAATTTATCACTGCGTTATACAAAGGATATCCTGGTTTAGGAGTCAGTATGTTCTCGCCTGGATTCACAAGAGCACCGATAGCCATTGCTATGCCCTCGCTTCCGCCGGAAGTCAGGATGACATCTGACTCTGTGACACCGTTTACTCCGAGACGTGCTGCTTCCCTTGCAATAGCCTGCCTTGCCTCAAGCAAACCCATAGAGTCTGCGTAGCTTGAGCTCTTTGACCAATTCTTCTCGACAGCCTCAATCATGTGCCGGGGAGTCTTGAAATCATAGACTAACGGATCGCCGATGTTCAGGTAGATTATCTTCTTGCCCTGCTTTTCAAGCTTCTGGGCTTCAACAACAACATCCCTGATTGCATATGTAATCTTCTTTGTCCTGTCTGCTGGAAGAATCGGTTTCATCATTGAAAAAATCCAGGCCAGGTATATAAAGATAGCTTTATGCGGATAATATTCCTGAAAAATATCGTTGATTTTTGA
>JAAXVZ010000209.1 GCA_013335235.1 Nanobdellota archaeon
TGGGTTCCCACGCACCGGCCGTGGAGTATTGGGAGAAACACAATGTATATCGTCGCGGCCGGGCCCTGCCGGGCGACCGGCTGTGGCTGGACATCACCACCCCGGTGCGCAACCCGGTGGGGCCGCCGTCGGGTGCTGCCCGCGTGCTGCGGGGCGGCGCCGTGTGGCTCGAGGCCAGGAGCCTGCGGTCCGCGAACCGGCTCAGGAACGAGCCCGAGAACCGGAACTACTTCATCGGCTTCCGCTGTGTGCGTGGTCCGCGCCGCCAGCCGCTTTGAGCCATTGATTCATTGACTTTTTGTGTTTTTTCTTATGGCGCGAAGCGCCATTTTTTTGCAGACAAACATTGTGATTTAAATGACATAATGTTATTTTAGATACGTTTTTAAGCAATCAAAATGACATGTTTGTCATGAAAAAATCATAATGGTTTGTTCGCAGCTCTGCCCAGGCCGTTCTGCATGTTTCGACCTTTGTTATGTTTAAGCCATTGTAGGTTAACTGCATCGTAAGCGATGAAATTGCGTCCACATCTGTATCTAGCCAAAGCATAGATTTCCCAGCAAAAGAGTATTGTCCTTGATATAATGACATTAAATCACCTTTGTTACTACTTAGTGAATTCAGGAGCCACATAGTATATAATAGAATATCATAACAAAAGTTATCAAAAACTAATAATTTATATATACAAACTGCATAAATAACAAAAAAATGCAAAAAATTAAATTAGACGCATATGACAGAAAGCTTCTTTCAGCTCTTGACATGGACGCAAGGCAACCAGCTTCCAGTTTAGGCAAGAATCTCAGGATGTCACGCAGCACTGTAGAATACAGGATGCACCGTCTTGAAAAGCTTGGGGTTATAAAAGGGTACTATGCTGTCTGCGACCAGACAAGACTTGGGTTCCACATATACAGGCTGACACTCAAATTCAGGGATATGGATATTGAGAAAGAGTCTCAGATATACGAGCACTGCAAAAAAGAGAATAGCATTGTCTGGGCAGCAAAGCTGGAAGGGCCATGGGACTTTGTTGCAGTCATACTGGCAAAAGACCCCTACAAGTATAAGGAAGTAGAACGCGAGCTGATGTTCAAGTTCGGCCATCATGTGAAAGAGCATAATGCCTCGATCTCACTCAAGATAATGCACAAGCCTCACAATTACCTTTATACAAAGCAGAACAATAGCAGCATAATCATTGGAGACAGTCCTGGACATCTGACAATTGACAATATCGACCAAATTATAGTCTCTGAGCTGACCAGCAATGCAAGGATCCCCCTCATAGACCTCAGCAGGAAAATTAAGCTGACCTCAAATGCCATAGCCTCAAGAATCTCAGCTTTGGAAAGAAAAGGGATAATAAAGGGATACAGGCCTGTAATAGATATATCTCTTATGGGATTCCAGCATTATAAGACCTATCTTTCACTTGCGAATCTGGATCATCAGAAATTCAGGAGCATTGTATCTTACCTGGCAGCCCTGACAAACGTAGTATATATCACAGAGGCGTTTAGCGAAGGCGACTTGGAATTCGAGTCTCAGGTAGAGAGGAGCAGTGAGCTTTATGACCTTATCAGGGACCTTAGCGCAAGCTTCAGGGGTGCAGTGAAAGATTACTATGTCCTTCTCTCATTCAAAACCCTGGACCTCGGGAATAAGCAGTCCTCAAGCTTCACGATAAACTAGGTTTTTTGCAGACAGCCAGAAGATAGCTTCTGTTGCCATATGTGTTTTCGACATTAAAATGCGACCTTAACTCATTTAATATTGCTGCCTTGTCCATCACATGCATCCTGAATGTCGTGAAAGAGAACTCCTCATCTAATTCAAGCTGCTCACTCCCTAGCTGAAGCTTGAGCGGCTTGCCTGTTTTATTAGGTGTAAAATAATGCGTTAAGCAATTCATCCCCATATCCTCTTCAAACCGAGTTTTATATTCGAAAGCATTGGCGGCTATTTCAGAGGGCACATTAAGTGCTTTTTCAAGAGTGAACCGATTGAGCGCCTCTCCGTGAGCCTGGTACTCTGCCCTGACCTCTTCTGGATCATCTGAAATCCTGACACCGATAATGAAATAATCTGAGCTATTCATGCCGCTTGAGAGATTATTATAAAACTTCTCTCTTGTTTGCTTTGACCAATCAAGAGCAACATTTCCCGCGCAAAGATATAGGTTTGTCGCTGCATTTTCAGGAGGTGAATAATCACACACATCGGCTTGCCTAAGGATAGGAAGCACGCCTTTTGATCTGGCAGTTATGCCTGCATTGACAAGCATCTGCTCACTTGAATCATAGTCTGTCAGCTTTGGTGTAAAACCTCTTGTCGCAGCTCTAATATATGTAAGAATACCTGGATCTCCAAACCCGCTCGCAAGGTCGTGAATCTCCAGCATTCCTTTAGGAAGGCTACCCAATATATTGGTAAGCGCCTCATCAAGGCAGTCCATCTCGCTGCCCTTGACTGCATATTCCCTGCTGAGCAGACATAGATCCCTATAAAACCCTATCCCTTCAGGATTATAGAAGAAGTCATTTATCTTGCTGACATCAAAACTTTTTGGTCCTGTCCTAAAGACTATAGAGGGTGTAGCAGCAAGTGCCAGTCTGCCGTCAGCTACGAGTATATTATCTCGCATTGAGTCATGCTTGATGTCTGCAGCAACGATCCTCTCAAGTGCCTGCCTTGCACTAGAGACATAGTCCCTGTTCCTTTCAGAAGCAGCAAGGTCGTCTATTCCCGATGAAAGGTAAACCAGATTGATATTCTCGACATCATCGACACTAAGACGTATCCCTTTCTCTGCAGCAAGTGCATAATCATGACCAATTAATGAGAGTATTGAGTGCCTTCTCCAATGGTTACCAAGGGTGGTCATCCTTGAGTGGTCATGCAAAAGCCCGCCTCCAAGCAGCCTGAAGCTCTCGGAAAGTCTAGAGAGCGCTTCCTCTGGAAGTCCAGGACCGTAACCTGCAGAAAAAATGACTTTTTTCTTCTGCGACATCACAAGCGAGGCATATGACCACATGAAGCCGTCAATTATTGGAACAGAAGGGTTTGGAAGCCTGGCTTCTGGATAACCCTCGTTAAAATGAGCATATGATTCATTAATAGAACTTGCAAGATGCAACCCTTCCTGAAATAAATTAG
>JAAXVZ010000210.1 GCA_013335235.1 Nanobdellota archaeon
CCTTAAAATAAAAATCGCTTTAAATGCTTTTCTAACACTGTCCTGAAGCAGATATGACTAGAGCACGGTCCCAAGGTCAACCATAGGCCTCGTTATGCGCTTTGTGTCGTCCCATCCTAGCCTTGGGCAGGCTGTGTTGACCCATACCTGGATGAAATTGAAATCCTCCAGGGAGTCTAAATTCACTGTGTCAAAGACTATATAGAAAAATGTTTTATCTGGATATTTATCTTTTAGCCTTAATGCAAGCTTCGGGTAGCTCTGTCCCATCTTTGTGCTCAATATGACTCCTATCTTGCCAGAGGAAAGAAACTTTGCATAAGCAGCCTTCTGTCGGGAAAGCTCTGATTCCATGAATCGCCTTGTGTAGACTTTATATTCATCATTAATCGGGTTGTAGACATGGACAGGCAGGTTGTTCCCCAGCATCAGTGCCTTTGGGTGGAAAAGTCCGTCTCCAATGTAGAGGTATGCGTCAGCGCCAGCAAAATGCTCTAAGTTACACCCGTATATCTGACCTATATATTTTGTGTGCTTGCCTTTTGTGATAATGACTTTTCGGCCTGTATCCTCGATCGATCTCTTGCAGCTGTCCAGAGAGCCTATAAATTGCAGGGTCATGAATAATATGACTTTTTCAGGGAGCTTGGCTATGACACCTTCAGGGACAGAGATATTTCCGATATAGCGGGTCTCAGCATAGATGATCTTCATGCCAGATTTAGAATGCCAGGAAGTTTATAATTATATTGCAGTATGGAGCATAACTCAATCATAGCAATGAAGGCTACTTGAGATTTGTACTGACGCCTGCTACATAGAAGGTTTTTTAAACATGCCACCTCTAAATCCTATTTGATGCTGAGTAGAGAAGCAGAGCTGCTGCTTGTCATGGCCGGGTCGCTTTTAGGGACGTTCCTGCTAAACCTTGGGCTGAAGAGGATGAAGATCCCTTCAATAATTGCACCGCTGGCTCTTGGCTTGATGCTGAATTATTATTTTGCGGCTGAGATTGAGCATTACCTTTCACCGATAGCAAACCTGGGGGTACTTGTCATCCTGTTTTTCATCGGGCTCAAGGTTGACTTCAGGTTCGTCAAGGATTTTTCAAGAAACTCACTTCTCATCGCTTCCCTCTCAGGCCTGATCCCTTTTGTCCTTGGCTTCATTGCCGGGTTCATCTACTCGCATAACCTCATTGTCTCTATCTTTGTAGGTATTGCATTATCTATCACAGCAGAAGAGGTGTCTATATCTATACTGGACGAGCTAAAGCTCCTGCAAAAGAGGCTCGGCCAGGTGATAATTGAGTCCGGGATCATAGGTGACATCTTTGAGATCAGTGCAGTTGCGCTCCTAGGTTTCTTTGTCAAGGCAAAAACAGACGGCATAACCTTGCTTGGGACTATATTTTTCGATCTTGCCCTATTTGTCATGCTTGTATTCGCCATAAGGTATGTGCTGCTCGAGCTGATGTTCAGGGCGATTGGGGAGACACCTAGAAGCTATGAGATATTTGCAGTCTCCCTTAGCATATTATTCCTATTGTCGTTTGTGTCTGAAGTGCTTTCTTTCAGCTATATATTAGGCGCTCTCATGGCAGGGATCATGCTGAAAGATAAGCTTATCTCAGGTAAGCATTACAACTTCGAGCATCAGGTCACAAGCTCCCTTGAGACATTCATATTTGCCTTCTTTGAGCCGCTCGTCTTCATATACATAGGTGTCCTGATAAGGATGGATGTCCTTCTGTCCAACCTGATGTTTGGCGGGATACTTACTGTCCTTGCCCTTTCAGGCAAGCTCCTTGGAGCGATGCTGGGTGACATCCTTGCCAAAGGCAATGTATCTGAAGGGCTGATCATAGGCTGGGGACTAAATTCAAGAGGGGCAACAGAGCTGTTCACGGTCCTTGTTGCCCAGAACCAGGGTATAATCGGCAAGGACGTGTTCTCAGCAGTCGTTTTCATGGCACTCATAACCACACTCATTTCTCCTGTAATTTTCAGGAATCTTGTCTCAGGGATATATTCAGAGAAAAACAGCAATGGAACACATAAGGGTATCAGGGACAAATAGGGACTGCGGCTACCAGCTTGGGAAAGCCCAATCAGCTGGCATCAAGGATAGGGCAAGGCTTTACAAGGCCTCTGAACTAGCACTCAGGAAAAAAAAGGAGCTTGAATCTATTCACCACTTATGCAGGAAAGTGTATCCTCAGTATGTAGATGAACTTAGCGGGATTTCTTCAGGCTCAGGCGTAGGGTACATGGAGCTTCTTGCATTGAACTGCCTTGAACTCCATGGATGCAGCAGCATCGCAATTCCTGGCAAGCACCCTGCAATCTACCATAATGAAGATGGCTGGTCTTCTGAGTCCAAGGCAGGGTTTGCGATGGCAACATTCCGTCTTCCGACACATTCATTTACTGCATTCATATATCCCGGCGAATTGCCTGGGGCTGCTTTTGGATGGAACTCTTTTGGACTGATCATGACAGTAAATGAGCTTTCAGTGCTATCTGGAAGATCAGATTCTTTGCCTAAAGTCTTTGTTGCCAGATCAATCTTGGATTGCAAAGATGCAAAAGAGGCGATCAGCAAGATTGCCTTATCGAAAAATGATGGAGGGTTCCACTATTATCTATATCATACTGGTGAGATATTCTCCATTGAGCAGTCAGGCGACAGGGTGAGCGCGAGGAAGATAATGCAGAAAAATTGCCATACTAACCATTACATCCACGACATGTTTACAGGCCACGGCACCAGGTATATGGAATCGAGGTCAAGGCTGAGGCAGCTAAGGGACTCTTCTGAGCCGCTTGAAGCGCTTTTCTCATCTGCAAAAAGATACCCTGTATATTGCGAGGGGACAGGGAAGAGTAGGACACTAGCTACTGTCGCGTTCTATCCTAATGAGAACAGAGCTATCGTATTTTCATCGATAAAAGAAAAAATAGAATTTAATTTAACTATCTAGAACTATCGCACTGCCTTTCGACTTCGTATTTCTTTGAGACAGCGACAGAGTTTGTGCTCTTGCTGTATGCATTCACAAGCTCGTCTACGAGGTTTGAGACAGCGCTCTTCTTTGAGTCAAATGATTTCTGATAGACACCTTGTGTCATGTGCCTGAGAGCGACATCGATCCTTC
>JAAXVZ010000017.1 GCA_013335235.1 Nanobdellota archaeon
AATTTCGGGACCCAGCAGTCCGATAGCTCTACATTAAATGTCACCTCGGGCTCAGATTTTTTATCCTCGAAATTGACGTGCAGCCTGAGGGAATAGGCATCATCCTCGCCTCTCATCACATCTCCTTCAGGATAGAAAGACCATAACGGGTCAAGCCTTCTCCTGTCCAACTCCTGGATGACCATCTGTACCAGTGCAGGAACCTTGAGATTCCTCATATTCTTGTAAAGCGCCAATGATTCAGCCTGATCAAGTGGCCTGTTCTCTTCCATGCGTCTCTGGGTTATACCCAGTTCCAGGTAATCTGAATTGAGAATCGAGTTCTCACAAGGAGAATAAATATCAAATATCCCGCCTCTTTCATATCTCTTTGTAAGGCTCCCGTGTTCTGCAGAGCCATACAATCTTGCAGAGATATTATCAGTGATCTGCTTGAATTCCTTATAGAATTGCCTGCCCTTTTCCTCTGGAAATTCAGGCCTGTTAGCCTCTGCGACACTCAGCTGAGCAATCCCGAAGTCAAGCATCTCAGCAACAAACCCTCCCAAAAATTTTTCAAGCTGTCCCTTTTCAGAACCAGAGAAAGTCGGTATTGCTTTATATTTAGCTATCATTGATTGATATGCAGGATATATCATTGACATTTATCTCACCTAGAAACGCTGTCAGGACAGGTTATATTTAAACGCTTACACTGTAATTATGGTCATGAAAAAAGAGAGAAATGTAAGGAAGATAACAAAAAAAGTTTTATTGCCTGGCCCCAAGCTCCCTATCTAATAGGAACAGTCCGCCGGTGTTGGCCCCGATCAGCTTCAGTTTTTCGGCAATCATCGAGGCATTTGCTTCCTCTTCGACCTGCTCATCGACAAACCATTTTGTGAATGAGACAGTCGCATGATCTTTTTCAGCCTGGGCTGCTTCAACTATCTGATATATCATTCCCGTTACTTTAAGCTCGTGTGCGTACACGTCCTGGAAAGCTTCAAGAGGTGACTTCCACTCTGCTTTTGGTGCTTCGATTGCAGCAAGGGAGACTGCAGCACCTCTCTCTACAAGGTAGCTATAGAACTTCATGGCATGCGCCTGCTCTTCTGCTGCCTGCTTTTTCATCCAGCTCCCGAACCCGGCAAGGTTCTGGGACTCGAAATACGCAGCCATCGCAAGGTATAGATACCCTGACGCGAATTCGCTGTTTATCTGCCTGTTGATAATCTCAGAAAGCTTTTTGCTTAGTTTCATTTAAATCACCCAAGCTAGAAATGCTATTGCGTCTTTAAAAAACTATACTTGAAGTGTTATAACAACTTTATATGATTTTGTTATTTAAAGCTAGCTTTATATATAAATCTTGAATCCCGAGCTTCATGGCAATCGATGATGCTCTTGCAGTGATACTGGCTGGTGGCCAGGGGTCCAGGCTATACCCTTTGACGTGGAAGAGGGCAAAGCCGTCTGTTCCGCTTGCAGCAAACTATAGGCTGATAGACATCCCTGTCTCCAATGCATATAATTCAGGGACGATCAGGTCTACAAGGGTAATAACCCAGTTCGAGCCGCATTCTCTCACAGCGCACCTCACCCAGAACTGGACAACTAAATGGGGGACAGGATGGAGAAGCAATCTTATGGTACTAAGCGCATTCCAAGGCCTGGATAGCTCATGGTATTCAGGGACATCAAATGCAGTGGACCAGAATCTTGCGCATATCTTGAACCAGGGCGCAAAGCTGATCAACATACTCGCAGGAGATCATGTGGTGATGCAGAACTATGACCATATGAACGCATTCCATCTTAAGCATGGCGCTGATATGACCATCGCATACAAGCCTGTTCCGGTTGAGCAGGCAAGGGGCACACTTGGGACACTCGTCTCAAGAGAACAGGTGAAACGGGCGCAGAAGCAGGTGACAGATGAAAGTGATGGCATATGGTGCGTCAATTTCATGGAAAAACCGCTTGACCCGCCAGAAACAGATGGGAAAGCATTTGGGTCGATGGGGATATACACCTTCAATGATGATGTCCTGGAGTTTGCCCTGGAGATCGACAGGAAGAAGACTTTCGGGAAAAAGGAAGATGTGCAGCGCGACCCAAGGAAATATACAACCCATGATTTTGGGTATGACATAATCCCAGAGCTGCTTTACCGGGGGCTGAAAATAGCCATGTACCCCTTTGAATCAGAGCGTGTCGCTCCTGACGTGACTCCCGGATTTTGGGCGGACCTCGGGAAGATAAAAGATTATTATGAGATAAACCTGGCATTGACTGACATAGTTCCTGCCCTTAACATGAGAAGCGAGCATTGGCCAATAGGCTCTGCATATGGCCTTCCTGTGAAATCGAACATGCCAAAGCTAAGCGGGCTTTTTGGAGCAGGGGTTGTCTGGGATGAGTGTGAGATAATTAATTCAGTTATAGGGCCAGGCACAACTATAGGCAGGGGCGCCCATATAGAGAACTCAATACTCCTGGGCGAAACTTATGTTGCGCCGGGTACCACAATACTCAATGCAATCGTCGACCACAAGAATAAAGTCACGGAGGATATAGGTATAGATAGGGCGTATGATATCGAAAGGAAATTCTTTGTTCCAGAGGATTTTGACAAGATAGTGGTAGTAAAAAAAGAATATCTAAGTTAAATTTTTCCGACCAGATCCACACCTGGCTTCAGTGTCTTCTGCCCTGGTTTCCATGATGCAGGGCACACTTCCCCGTGGTGCTCCCAGACAAACCTAGATGCCTGCAGCTTCCTTAGTATCTCCTGAGAATTCCTTCCTATGGAATTGTCATGTACATCCGCAGCCTTCAGGCACATCTCAGGGTCGATTATGAATGTCCCTCTCAGGGAGATTCCTTCATTCTCTATGAATGTGCCAAAATACCTGCATATCTTCCCTGTCGGATCTGCTGCCATCGGGTATTTAATCTTCTTTATGGCAGGCGAGTGGTCATGCCAAGCCTTATGCACGAACTTGGTGTCTGTCGAGACGCTGATTATCTCTGCTCCTTCCTTCTTGAATTGGTCATACATCTCAGCAAGCTCTTCTAGCTCTGTCGGGCATACGAATGTAAAATCAGCAGGGTAGAATGCCAGCACAATCCACTTTCCCTTGTAGGCAGACAATTTTGTCTTCTTGAAATCATCATCGACATAGACGTCGAATTCCATATCTTCTATTTTATGTCCAATGTTTACCATATCAACACCTCTGATTTGCCGGCTCAATATTTTCTTATTGTTTAAGGTTAAGTCCAAGCTTTATAAATCTGTCCAGGAGTTCAGGGTTCCTGACCTCTGGATGGAACATGATGCCATACATCGGTTTTTCTTTGTGCTTGATTGCCTGTATGCAATCCTCTGACTTCGCAATCTCGATAAATCCTGGGGGCAGGAGTATGGAATTATTATGGAGGCAATAAGCCTCTCCTATCCCTTCCAGCAGCCTGTCTCTGTGCGAATGCTTAACCTTGACCATGCCTATCTCCGTCTTCCTGGCAAGCTTCCCGCCAAAGACCATGGCGATTATCTGCATGCCAGAGCATATCCCTAATACAGGATGCTTGAAATCTTTCAGGAAGCGGAACAGGCCAAGATGCTTCAAATATTCATCATCAGCGAGCGCTGTTCCGCATATGATTATCAGCTCATCAACCTTTACCTTATCTAATTCAAGATAATGCACTATCTTTCTCTCTTTTGTGATTGCCACAATTGGCTTCACGAACTCCTCTTCGCTTAATCTCTCATGGCAGGTCGATATTATCATATTAGGCTTGCCTCAAGTATATTAAAAATTCCAGAAGAGCCGTCCCATTTCTTCTCAGAATTCGTTATGTGGAGCTTTCTCTTGAACAATGGGCATTCTAGAACTAAGGTCTCAATCTCTCCTCCTTCGCCGCTTGGGCTTATATTGAACTTTTTTTGCAATACAGCTAGCTCTGCGATACAGGTGTCATCTATCTCCCTTCCAAGGAAACTCTTATCTAAAGGGTATGCAAAAACACCAGAGATTATCACCTTGAACCCTGTTTCCCTTAATTCATTTAGCAAGCTGAGCTGATCTTTTTTCCAGAGCGGGTTGAAGCACCACAATCCAAGATCATTGCATATCTCCTGGATCCTTGCAGCCTGATATACTGATTCGATTGCGCCTGTCACTATCCCATGGATATTGCATTCATTCTTTGCTTTCATGATCAGCGTTTTCAGATCCCCTAGCTCTGTCTCCTTTTCTCCCTCAGTCTCGACAGTCAATAAAGGTATTCCCATTGCCTCTGCCTGTAAAGCAGTCAGGTCGATATTAGGTGTATGGAACATATAGCTCTCCTTGTTTCTTGAGCGCATTGTGAGCAGGCAGGCTATCTCATGCTGCTCTTTTGCTTTGTAGAGCGCAAAGCAGGAGTCTTTTCCACCAGAGAACAGGACACCTAGTCGCATGATACCAAGAAATAAGCTCTTATTTATCTTATTTTGCAGGGAAAAAATCAGTTATAGGCTCATCTTCTGTTTTACCTAGTATATACGTCTTTATGTCATATCCCTTTGCAAGACCTTGTATGAATGAATTCTTAAACTGATTGTCTGTCTCACCTGGTTCAATCCTTGTATCGATTGCGTGCCTGGTGAAACTGTCAATCACAGGATTGCTGAGCCAACCAAGCAGTTCTATTGGGTCTGAATAATCTCTTCCAGGATCAATCTCTTTGCTGACTAGCGCAGTCCTTATCCCCTGTCCGTACATATACAGGACCATGTGTTCTTTTGCAGCGTTGTAAAATGTTGTCCCTGGTTCCTTTATAATCAATCTAAAGGCATCAGGTGATTCCTCTCCTATAAACCCTGCATAAGCCATGTTCGCATACATTGACTCCAATATATTCATGAACCTGAAATAAACAAGTGATGACTGCGGATCATATCTCTCTGCGCCCTCAAGGCTCGGTTTTGTTCTTAATGTTTCCAGGTTCTCTTGCTGGTCCTGGCAATGGTTCATAAACTGCGGATATGTCAAGGAAGTGTTGGCGCCGCCAGATATTTTCCTCTCAAGAGGATGGCTGGATTCAGGGCTCCAGATAAATGCGTAATATAGGAAGATATCCTCTTTTACATGGTCAAGCAATGCTTCATCAATATGCATTTTGAACCAGGGTTTCAATTTATATTTAAACCTTTATAGTGATGACCTGTCTTCAAAGGAAATATAAATGCGTGTTCACTTCAACACCTAGTGGTTAATCCTCTAATCTCAATTGTTATCCCTGCACATCAGGAAGAAGGATATATCTTAGAGACGATAAAGAGTATCCATGGCCAATCTTATTTAGAGCATGAGACAATTGTTGTGGCAGATTCCTGCACAGACAGGACTGCTGAGATAGCAAGAGAGCATGGTGCCCGGGTCATCGAGATAGAATCAAGGAACATCGCAGCAAACAGGAACATAGGGGCAAGGGCAGCGCATGGCGAGATCATTGTCTTCCTTGATGCAGATGTGATTATATCTAAAGATTATCTATCGCAGGCAGCAGATGCGTACCTATCAGGATATGATCTTGGCAGGCCATATTATTATTATAATCACAAGAATTGGATTGTGAAGAATATGCTCATCGGGATGAATCTTCTTAAGATGAGATATTACCCGCATACGTTTTTTATCTCTCGCAGGAAGTTCCTGCAATCTGGAGGATTCCTTGAAAGATATGCGGTCTGCATGGAAGATCTCGAGTTCTCGGATAGGGTCAGCAAAGGCGCGAGGTTCAAGATGCTCAGGTCAAAGGCCATGAACTCGACAAGGAGGTTCTCGCATAATGGGACTATAAAAGAGCTCCTCCACCAGACAGAAGGCGCGATGAAGTATATCCTCTTCTACAGATTGCTGAAAAAAGAGATACCTTTTGATTATCCTATCCTCAGGTAGTCCAGAAAGTATTAGAACTCAGGAAAAATCCTCTTCTCTATGAAAAAACAGATCATGGTCCTGATTGCGCTGATTATTGCATCAATAGGTTTGCTGGCGTACTCCTGGCTTCCAGACACCATGGCCACACACTGGGGCATAGATGGAAAACCTGATGGATACATGCCAAAGCTTCAGGCACTGCTGTTTGCCCCGTTCATGCTGCTTTTTCTCCTGTTCCTGCTGGATTTCGCAGGGAGAGATCAACCGCAGATTATCCGAAAGAACATGGATATCATCTCCTGGATGATGTCCGCATTCCTGGCGTATATACACTGCCTCATGATAGCATATAGCCTGCCAGAGATCTTTTCCAGGTTTGATTTCACTCAGGCATTCCTTCCTGCAATGGGCATACTTTTCATTGGAATCGGCTATCTCAGCAGGGGGGTCCCTATAAATCCTGTAATGGGAGTCAGGCTGCCCTGGATAATGAAGAGTGAGCACGCATGGCGAAAAGTCAACACGCTTTTCGGGAACATGATGATCGGGCTAGGTGTCCTATCATTCGCAAGCATAGCGATTCCCGGCGCAGGCCTCATGCTTTTCATTCCAGCGCTCTTGCTTCTTGTCCTGATAACCTTCATCTATTCATTTGTGGTCGATAAAAAGTGACAGACGGGCCAAGAGTATATGACTGGGCACAGCATACAGAGCCGCCAATGAGATTTGCAGGCTACGTGCTCATATTAGCAGGGATATTCCTGTTCGCGTCAGGAAATAGGATCATGCCTGTCATCCTCCTTGTAGCAGGCACAATGCTCACGGCTGCGACTTATATCAAGAAAAACTGACACTCTATCCTTGAGCGGTGATATGCTTAAAAATCATAAAATATTCCACTTCAGGATGGATACCGCATATTTCCTTACAACTAAGCAACATATTGTTGATGCAGCAGAGATTGACGCATTGCACATATTGTCTGCAATGGGTGTATACAAGCAGCCAAGGCGCGAATATGCCGTACCAGAAGATAAAGGGCTTATCCATAGGCTGTTCTTTGCAGAGAGGGTAAAAGCCGACCAAGAGGACTTTGCATCAGGAAGGAAATTGTGTGAGCGCCTGAACCTGACAGACCGGGTGAAATTGACAGAAGAAGAGGCAAATGCTTTTGCAAACCTATACAACCTGGGTGAGATTGGGACTGTTGTGGTCAGGCCTGAATTAAAGGCGTTCCGTCCGTCAGATATAAACCTGCACCCTGAGCTATTCCTGGCTAAGACAGGAGACACTTATGACCTGGCACCTGAAGTCCAGCAGATTTTTCTCATGGAATCTCTCGGACTTGATTCCAAGAATGGCATTTTTGGGGACAGGACCCATACTGTGAGGACATATACCTATCTGCCGTCTCAGTTGGGTTATCCTTCCTTAGAGATAACTATTACAAAGCACCATGATGCGCCTGTGTGGGATATCGGCGGGAAAAGCCAGATAATGGCCCTTGCACATGCAGAGGCTCATCAGAGGGGCATACCTGATGAGAAATTCACCAGGAAATTCATCCGGGAATGGTTCACTTCATACAGAAGCGCTGTAGCGAATGACCATAACTTTATCGGGATAAAATACTGAGGGGCAGACTTATTTACTAGCTTTTCATCCTTTTCCTTATGTTTGGCCTGTATCAGGAGCTTCTTGCAAGGTACGGGCCGCAAGGCTGGTGGCCGCTCCTTGGGCTAGAAGGCAAGGCTGGTGTGAATCCTACTAAAACTGGCTCAGTCAAAGGCTACCACCCAGGAGATTATTCTTACCCGCATACACGCGAAGAGAGGTTTGAGATATGCGCAGGCGCAATCCTGACCCAGAATACAGCCTGGCCAAATGCTGAGAAAGCCTTGAAGAACCTTGATATCTTATGCCGGTTTGTACCGGAGAGGCTTCTCATGCATCCAGAAAGTGCGCTCAAGGAGGCAATAAGGCCAGCAGGATATTATAACCAGAAAGCAAAGAAACTCAGGCTGTTTGCAGAGTTCTTTGTTAGGACCAAAGGCACTCCCTCTCGAACAGAGCTCCTTGCGCTATGGGGCATAGGGAAAGAGACTGCTGATACCATTCTTCTCTATGCGTATAAAGAGCCTGTCTTTGTTGTCGACACATACACACGAAGATTCCTCGCAAGGCACGGGATTGGGCTAACAGAGTACGATGAGATAAAGGTGCTGTTTGAGAGCTCTATCCCAAAGAGCCTGGAGATATACCAGGAATATCACGCGCTGATTGTTGAGGAAGAGAAAAATCAGATAAATGAAAAATAATGAGATAATAAGGCAAAATGCCTTACTTCTTCCTTGCGTATACAAACGCAAGTATACCTATGGTCGCGAGGGCAGCTCCTGCAAGGCCGAACTCAGGGACATTTGACCCATTTTCTCCGTTGCTTTGTCCATTGCCGTCTGTGCATACAATGTCTGTTACGCCCATGACCTGGCACCAGTTGCCCCAGTTATACTGCACATCTCCTCTTGAGCGGAACAGGTTGCAGTTGGCAAACTCTGTGCATGGCTTCTCAGCGCCGTATGAAACCAGGGTCTTGTAACCTTTTGCTTCACACGCCCATAATGCGCATGTCTCTGCATTTCCGCATGCATTCCATCCATAGCAGTTTCCATGGTGGCCAAATGCTTCTCCGGGTGCAGTTATCATGGCACCTTCCTGCTGTGCGAACACTGTTGCTATTGATAGCAGAATCAATAATCCTAGCATAGTATGTTTCATATTCATGAACCCCCTTATAAGCCAAGCTAACAAGAGGTAATATTTAAACATGCACTTACCTAGGATAAGGTCATAATATCGCTGGCTTGATATAAAGCTGTCCCACAGGAGATGTCCGCAAGAGCAGCCTTGTCACTCCTGATTCTACAGCATAGTGCCTATCCTTATAGACGCCTGCTTCCTTGTTCTGTGCTTCAAATAGCATGCACTTCTCAAGGCCGTTCCTGTATTCTTTCCTGAACCCTGGACACGCATAAGGCCTATGCCCGGCAGATGTCCTGTCAATTATATTTTCTGCTGCCATATCCATGTCATTTGATCTCCCTGAGAGCTTATCCATGAGCGGTTCGCATGATAGGCAATGTGTCAGGATAGGGATAGGCTTTATGAAAAAGCTGGAATCTCCATACAGGAGCCATACGCCCGGGAAACCAAGAGTATCCTTATTTGTCACAGCCATAAGATTATATACAGTCAACTCTGCAGCGCTAAGCGCAACATATCTGCCGCCGGTGAGATCTTTCTGCATACTTTCAAGGGTTGGATGCACATAATCTCCGTCATATCTGCGGCGCATCTCGATGCGCTCAGTTTTTTCAGGGTCCAATTCTTTCGGAAGCTTGCTTCCAAAGACGATTAAGCTGTAAATCCCGCTTGCAGTATTCTCAGATATCTTTCTGGAAATCTTATTTGCCGTGGCTGCCCTGTTCCTGGCACCCAGCTCATCAGGTCTCACTATATCAAAATCCACTCCTAAGCTTTCTAACATGGCGTTAAGGTCCATATTCCCGGGAAATCTTATTCTTTATTTAAATATAATTGCAGAGCAATCAGAACAGCACTGGCTGAGCATTGTGAGCATACCTGATCTTGGGTTGCATTTCCAGGAGTGGCCATTTAATTATCTCATCGCCAAATTCAGGCCAATGCGTCATCTTGGTCTTGCCTCTGGCAAACATATCCTTGGCGCCGTTGACATATGCCTGTGGGACAGCAATCCCCAAACTGAGCATCACTGCAACAGACTGTGCAAAGACATTGCTGCTGATTGTTGCAGGTCTATTGCCTTTATATATCTCAAGCGCGTATGAGCAGTATTGGCATGCGGTATCTTCAGGGCCTAAGGTGCTCTTATATTCATATACTCTTCCAGGCGCTTCCCTGCATAAGTCCTGCCAGATCCCATGCGTCGAGCCATTGTACACACTTGCATGCCACAGTTTATTCCCAGATAGCCCGTATCTGAATGTATCAGGATGCCTTGCATGTGGTGCCAGCTCTCCTATCAAATCATAGAGCGAGGTCACATTTACATAAGGCAGTGGCTTTGCTTTCTCTTCTGGGACAGCCAGGATTATTTTTGGGTGCCTCAGGTTCAGCAGATAATCTCCAAGGCATTTGGCGTCAAAGACAACCAGGGCATCAGAACTCCCTAAGTCTTCGCATTGGTTTATGGAAACTCTGGCCGCCATCCCAAGGTTATTCATGCATTCTTCAATCCTTGAGCCCAGTGTCAGGTCCTTCCTTGTCGTGTTCGGATCCAGCAGGAGGATATCCATATGTAGCACCCGGCATATTTTATATAAAAATCTATGTATAGTAAACTTAATTAATAGAATATAGTTAACTAATCTTATGAAAAAATTAATAATCGGCATAGTTGTTATTTTGATAATAGGATATCTGGCCTTGAC
The DNA here is from genome assembly GCA_013335235.1 of Nanobdellota archaeon. Taxonomy (GTDB): domain Archaea; phylum Nanobdellota; class Nanobdellia; order Woesearchaeales; family GW2011-AR15; genus JAAXVZ01. The sequence goes on from JAAXVZ010000017.1 coordinate 10,388, forward strand.
TTTAATGGGCTTCACTGGCCTTTCCAGGCCAAAAGACCTTGGCGTGAGGTACACAGATGCTGACCTTGCGTCGCTCCAGGCAAAGGCGCCCTACAGGACAGAGTATGCAGAGGGAGATAAGACCCTTGTCTATTCAGGCAAGATGGAAGTGAAGGATTCTTTCACCTCAGAAGAGATCACAGCCAGGCTGAACAGCAATCAGTGGAAATACAATACCATGACAGATACGCAGGTCAGGATCAATCCGGATGGCACAGCAGAGATATCCGGCAAGATAAAAAAAGCGTTCGTTGATGAGACCCTGGATGCTTTCAAAGTAAATATAGATAAAGACATACTCGACAAGGCAACTATGCTGCCTGCTGACCCGGTGTACTATGCAAAAGGCAAAGTCACCATCATAGATAACAAGATCTCAGGGGATGTAGAAGAGCTGAAAATCGGGAGCTTTGATATACCAAAGGACCAGATCCCTAAAGGGAGGATAATCTCTGTCTTCGAGAAAGCGCTTGCAGATGTCCCTAACCTGGATATAAGGAAGATGGAATTTGTTGACGGAAAGATGAACCTTGACGCAACCAGCCCGCAGGTTGTGACTGTCGGGAAGTAAGTCACTTCTTTACTGATAGAGGGCGTGTGTATATGCTCATGTGGCTGAAGGAGATCTGCGGCAATTTCTCCTGAAACTCTCTTTTTGCAGCTTCCTCTCCCCAGATATCTATAGGATAATTCTTGAAATCCAGCGTTGCCTCAGCAAGGAGCATTATTGTTGCTCTTGTATTATCATAACCTGTTCCAAGTACTGGGCTAGCTTCAATTAGATAGTTCAATGGTTGCTCATCAAATGTTTGAAAGAACGGCTCAGGCTGATGGAATACCATCACCCTCCTTATTGTATTTCCTAGCTCTCGGTTTCCAAGGATAGTCTGTATTAAGTGCGTTTCTAGCTCTGACGGAGATTTATCTGAGTACCCGCCCCACAAGGTAGTACCCTCTCCCTGAGTGATATATGCAAGTCCGTGCATATCTGTGGATAATTTCCTATCACTATCATTGCACAAAGCTGCAACTTCTTCATCTTTTAACCACATGAGAATGAGAATAAAAAATAGATATTTAAATTATTACTTAGATAAGGACTGCGTTTACAACGCCATCCTGTCCTGGAGATGAAGTTATCCTTGCATCTCCTTTATCTGTCTTAATTATAGTGCCCTTTGTCATGATGTTCCTTCTGACAAAGTGCCTGTTCGCAGGGTTTCCTGTGACAATCTCTATCTTCGCTTTCATATATTTCTTAGACTTAGCGTCGTAGAGGTTTGCGACATTTGTCCTGAGGACCCTTGTCTTTGGCGATGAACCTCTCCCTCTGACAACTCTTTTTGCTGTCTCGCCTATCTTTGTTAGTGTGGCAGTCCTGCCAAGAGCATGCTTCTTCTTCCCGTGCTGGGGCTTATACCTTGCGCCAGTCTCTTTCCTTACGCTTCGTGATTGATCAAGTACCATGAGACTCAAAGAAAAACAAGTACTTTAAAAAGTTTACTGCCTATAATGGTTTAATAGCAGCATAAGTATAATCAGGAACAGAAACTTTAGCACCTTGCCTATGGCAGTGAAAAGCATAGCTTTCCTGACATCATACTTGACCATGCCCAGGAGCACTGTGAGGACATCCGCAGGAAGCGGG
>JAAXVZ010000018.1 GCA_013335235.1 Nanobdellota archaeon
GATCTGGGATATTTCGGCGGCATAGACACAATGCAGCTCAAGGTATATTATGGAGGCGGGACCCTGAACATCTCAAACGGGACACCAGCATATTTCCTGAAGCATGATATCCATAGCAACCTTGCGGCAAAGCCGGATATAGAGTATTGGAATCACAACCGCATAATCAATGTCAAGATAGACAAGGAAGAGATGCCATTTGCCTTTGGGTCGAACCTCACGGATTCGTGGGATATAAAGCTCCAGCCTGATCTTGAGTATGACCTGAAGCTCTCATATGGCGCTTCGACAGCGAACCTTGATTTTAGAGGGCTGAACCTGGGCCAGCTTGAGATCGACTGCGGCAGCTCAGACACAAGGCTCACCTTTGGAAAGCACAACACATACGCAGACATCGATGCTGGCGCCAGCACGCTCTCGCTTGCCCTGCCAAAGAACTATCCGATAACCATCGTCCTGCAAGGCGCAAGCGAAGGGGAGATAGAAGGCTTCACAAGGATAGGCAACTTCTACAAGACATCGCAGTATGTGGAAGGGACAAAGCACCTTGAGATAATGATAAGGGCAGTCGGCGGCAAAGTGAAGACAAGGTTCTATTGATTTTTTTATTCCTTTTTAATATATTTCTAGGCAAAACCTTTATAAACTCCTCAAATTTCCATTGTCCTAAGCCCGAGTTCACGCGTTAGGGCGCGTTGATACTTCTCGGGTTTTCAAAATGGCTGAAGAACAAAAAAATATTAAACACATTGTAAGGATTGCGAACACTGACCTTGTCGGTGAAAAGGCTATAGTCATCGCTCTTGCTAAGATCAATGGTATCGGAGTAATCTATGCGAACATGGTTTGCAAATTTGCGAGTGTCGATATCAGGAAGCTTTGCGGACTCTTGGATGGAAGAGAGATCGAGAGGATAAATGATGTCATAGCTAACCCTGACAAATATAAAGTCCCTGTATGGATGAAAGACAGGAGAAAGGACTATGACACAGGCAGGGACCTGCACCTCATAGGAAGCGACCTTGATTTCACGCAGGAACAGGATTTAAGGAGACTAAAGAAGATCAAGTCAAGAAGAGGCCTCAGGCATGCAGTAGGTCTGCCAGTCAGAGGTCAGAGGACAAAATCCAATTTCAGAAGAAATAAAGGAAAGGCCATGGGTGTCAAGAAGAAATCTGACGCCAAGGCAAAGTGATTTGAGGTTCCAAAATGGGAGATCCACGAAAACTACGAAAGCATTATTCCGGGCCAACACATCCTTGGCAGAAAGAAAGGATTGACGAGGAAGTTGCGCTATCCAAAGAATACGGATTCAAGAACAAAGTCGAGCTATGGAGGCTGAACTCCTTGCTCTCCAAATACAAGCAGAGGGTCAAGAACCTTATTCCAAAAAAGGACGCAAAGTCTGAGGAAGAGAAGAAGGGCCTGTTGAAGAGGCTCTATGAGCTGAAGCTTGTGAAGCAGGACGCGATTCCAGAGGATATCCTGGGCGTCACATTGAGAGACTTCTGCGAGAGGAGATTGCAGACAGTCGTTCTCAGGAAGGGGCTTGCAAGGTCGATAAAGCAGGCAAGGCAGTTCATCGTCCACGAGCATATATTCATCGGCGAGAGGAAGATAACTTCCCCTTCATATATCACAAGCTCATCAGAAGAGCTCATGATAAGGTTTGATGAGAAGTCTCCTTTGTCTGTTGAAGACCATCCTGAAAGGGTCCAGGTCGCAAAGCAGCTCAAAGAAGAGATGGCAGAAGCTGGCTTGAAGCCGCACGTCGAAGGCGAGTCTAAGCGCGAAGCCAAGCATGATGCAGAGAGGCCAAAGAGAAGGAAAATCACGCCTAGGAAAGGCCCGTCTAAGGGCGAAGCGAAAAAGCCGGTTAAAGAGGAAGCAGAATGATCAAAGACAAACGAGACATAAGATGGGGTATATGCCATATCTACTCTTCCTACAATGACACGATCATACATGTCACAGACATCACAGGAAGCGAGACTATCGCCATATCATCAGGCGGTCAGATAGTAAAGGCACACAGGCTTGAGTCAAGCCCTACTGCAGCAATGGCTGCATCAAAGAAAGTAGCAGAGTCAGCGCTTGAGAAAGGCATAAACGGGATCCATGTGAAGATCAAGGCCCCGGGCGGCCACAATGGCCCAAGCAACCCAGGTCCAGGAGCACAGGCAGCAGTTCGAGCCTTGTCCAGGATGGGACTTAGGATAGGTATAATTGAAGACGTCACACCTGTTCCGCACGATGGATGCAGGAAGAAGGGCGGAAAGAGAGGAAGGAGGGTATAGATGGTAAAATTCGAGCTAAAGACTATTAGCAAGGATAAGACCAGGATGACCTTTTTGGTAAAGGACGCAACACCAGGATATGCGAATGCGCTCAGGAGGCTCATGCTATCTGAAGTGCCAGTCATGGCAGTTGAGGAAGTTGAGATAAGGAAGAACAGTTCAGCTATCTTTGACGAGCTTGTTGCAAGCCGCCTTGGATTATTACCGCTTACCACAGATTTGGAGTCTTATGAGCTTCCAGCATCGCAGCAAGATATCGATGACAGGAAAGCCAAATGCACAGTCCAGCTGACCCTTAAGGAAAAAGGTCCGAAGACTGTGTATGCTTCAGATCTTAAGTCTGCAGACCCGAAGATAAAACCAGTTTACCCTAAGATGATATTAGCAAAACTCTTGAAGGATCAGGAGCTAGAGGTTGTCGCAGTCGCGACACTTGGCAAGGGGAAAGACCATGCTAAGTGGAATCCAGGCCACGTCTGGTACAACTACAGCCCAAGCCTGAAGATAAACAACAAGAGCAAAGCAATTGAGACATTCAAGAGCAAATATCCCTCCCAGATATTCAACAAGAAAGGAGAGATAGATGAAAGCTTGATTTTGGAAAACAACCTGGTTGATGCTGTCGACCATATCAATGATGACATCATAAAGGTTGAGTACAGTGACAAGGAGTTTATATTCCAAGTCGAGTCATGGGGACAGTTACCTGTGACTGAGATAGTACACCAGGCGCTTGTCCAGTTTGATGGCAAGCTCAGTGAGCTCGACTCACTGATAAAGTAGACACTCACAAATGCGGGGGTGGCAGAGCCTGGTCAAATGCGTTAGGTTGAGGGCCTAATCCCATAGAGGGTGCGCGTGTTCGAATCACGTCCCCCGCATACTTCAAAAATGAAAAACGAAAACCTACAATCCCTGATAAGCGAATTGAAGAAGACGTCAATAGAGAATGATGTCTCTGTATGGAAAGCAGTAGCAACAGATCTCGAGGGCTCTACCCAGAAGAGGGCAGTAGTCAATCTCTCAAAGATTGATAAATATGCAAAGGATGACGAGACAGTTGTTGTCCCAGGCAAGGTCCTTTCAATGGGAATCCTATCGAAGAAGCTCACAGTGGCGGCCTATAAGTTCTCAGGCCAGGCAGTTGATAAGATCAAGGCTGCAGGCGGAAAGGCGATCACCATTGGTGAGCTAGTTAAAAAGAATCCTAAAGGTTCTAAGGTGAGGGTGTTAGCATGATAGTAATCGACGCAACCAACCTGATCATAGGAAGACTTGCAACATACGCTGCAAAGCAGGCCCTGATTGGAGAGACAGTCAGGATTGTCAACAGCGAGAAAGCAGTTGTTGCAGGCAAGAAAGAGAATGTCTTTGAGGAATATCTTCACAGGCTCGAAAGGACAACCATCAGAAACGGACCTTATACACATAGGATGCCGGAAAGGCTCCTGAAGAGGACGATCCGGGGCATGATCCCAAGGAAGAAAGCCTCTGGAATGGCAGCCTACAAAAGGATCATGTGCTACAGGGGTGTCCCTGATGAGTTCAAAGACAAGAAGCCGATCACGATCGAGAGCGCCAATGTCTCAAAGCTTCCGAATCACAAAGTAGTTGATCTATTGACATTATCAAAAAGACTAGGTGCTAAAATTGAGTAAGAATATAATAATCAAGTCCGGTAAGAGGAAATCCGCAATAGCTAAAGCTACATTAAGGGAAGGCACTGGGAAAGTCACAGTGAATAAAGTCCCTATTGATGCTTATGTCCCCTTCCTTTACAAGGCAAGGATACAGGAACCCCTATTATTGGCAGGCGAGGAGCTGGCCAAGGTAGATATAGAGGTTTCAGTGAACGGCGGCGGTCCGATGGGCCAGTCAGATGCAGCAAGGCTTGCGATAGCAAAGGCCCTTGCAGAGCACGATCCCAAGCTGAAAGCTGTTTTCCTGAACTATGACAGGAAGCTTCTTGTCGCAGATGTCAGATTGAAAGAGACACACAAGCCTAACAAGCACGGCGGCGCAAGAGGAAAGAAACAGAAATCATACAGGTAATCCTTACTTTTTTTCTACTCTTTTTTTAAGATTTATTCTGATAACCTTTATATATAGACAGTTCAGCTACTGGCAGATGTTCGTGACTGCGACACATTTTGGAAGGCATGCAACAGAGTTAAGCCTGTTGAAAGAGCTAGTGAATGGGAAAGATACTTTTCGAGTACTTGATTTTGGGCCTGGCTTATCGCAACCTCAATACTATCACGAGTTATTAAGAAAAGAAATTGAATTATCTTCAAAGCAAGCCCCTAAATTTTGCTGGGAACCTTATGAAATCGCAAATGCACTTCAGCAGATTGGAGTAGATTACAGGATAGATTTGGTAGACCCTAACGATCTGGTTACAGATGCCTTACGTAAACAAGACAAGCTTATCCTTGAGCACCATCCCAGACGCAAAGAGAGCTATTACCCTACTAAGGAATATTATCAGGGATTTTTTCCAAGTTGCCAAAGACAACCCCTTGATGAAAAGATATATGACAAATATCAAGATGCATTCCAGGCATCTTTTGAAGGTGCAATAATCAATCTGCCGCAAGGCATCCGAGAGAAGATCCATATATATGAGGATGACCTAGACTTTCCAGCTATACATAAAGGACAATACGATTTAGTTTTTTGTTGGAACGTCGCCTGCTACACCAGGTTCCCTGAGGAAAAGGTATCTCTTTTTGCAAATGCGCTCAATATTGGTGGGAACCTTTTTTTTGATATTGGCACACCAACTGAGACAAAAGGATTGTCCTGCAGGGTCCTAGGCCAAGACAATTTCCTCTACACACGGACATCCTGAACAGGCGCAAGTGCCTCAGGAACATTTTTATACCTGTGAAGCTTTATCCTTTTTTTAATGTACTTGACTTGGAATGTCCCACCTTTCTTCCTGAAGCGGTATGAGGCAGATCTTTCACCTAAGGACGGTCTTATGCGCGTGGACGAGTTGCCGCTTCCTTTTAAATTGATCATGCACGATAGCGCACCATATATCCTCGCAGTGAGAAACGGAAAAGAGGATGCCGCGCTTTATATAATAGGGAGGGAGATTGCGCCAGATGCACTTACAGACGCATTATTGTCTGAAGGGCTGGTCGCAAAACTCAACCCACCGACAGTTACAGATGCATTTAAGGCATTTCATATAGAAGGCATAGGCGGTCTTGTGTTTGCGTATGCGTCTATATTTCACCCAGATTCACAGATAGTGCAGAAATATCAGCTAAGATTCACATGACTATTTTTATATAACCTCTTCTAACCCGTAAGAATGCTTGACCCTCTTATCTCAGAGATTGATAAAGGCGTTTTTGAGGTCATAGACTATACTAAGCTCGCTGTTGCAGATGATAGCCGTCTAGAAGCAAGAGTGAGCCAGGACTCCTCAGATTATATTCCCTTGCCTTCAGATTATGCGCCAAGGTCTTGGCTTCTTGTTGACATGCCGGAATCCAAAGAGAAATTCAGTGAAGATATCCCAACACAATCAGATTACAGGGAATGCCGCGTCTCAATCAAGCACTCTGCTGCCCCTAAACTTTCTTTCCAGGAACCATATTTAGATGTGCAGCTTCCAATAGGTAGATATGCTGTTCCATTGCCTGACTTAGCTGAGGCGAAGTCACTGACACTGAACAATCACGAGATGTACAGGCTCAAGGATTCTCTTAGGGGATTTGCAAGCATAATCATGCCACCTTTCAGCGCAGAGCATTTTGAGAAGATAAAGGCGAGTGTCGAGAGATATGTCCCTTATTGGCAAGACCGATTCACCTTAGGTGAGGATAGCGTGAATGAATCATGGCATCTCATCATGGAGGAATTGAAGGCAGGGCTCACTGCAGCAGTTGACCGAATCAGCACCAAGTATTCTGCAGCAAGGCACATGGTCGTGGATGTCAATAGGGGGATTTGCATATTTACAGACGTCACTTCTTTTGACATGGACGGCAGGGAATACCTGGTGCCATTGAACCTGACAGGCATGCATTTGTTTACAGATCAAAGGGATCTTGTGTCCAGCGGCATATTCCAGGAAGACACAATCGTTCAGTACATAGATAATCTGAGGAAGAGGACAAACCTACCAGCTGAAACAGAATATGGCACATTGTCCAGGCTATCTGATGAGCTTTTTTCAGATAGAGGTGAGCCGATACAATTCCTATCCCAGTTGCAAGATGGAGGAGCCTATCTTTTTCCAGGGACATATGTCGGGCATTTCCTGGCGATAGCAGATGAGGTCCTTCCGGCAGCGGATCATTGCGATATCCTCTTTTCGAGAGGCATATCGCTCGTATTACTGGCGACAAGAGAAGAGGATATACCAAGACAGATGAAGATACACCGCCTCCACCTGACAGATCTCGAGAAAGATGAATGCGTGCTTGATCTGATGGGTGACAGGGTCCTGACACCGATATATCCGCTTCAGGATAAAGGAAAGCTTGTGGATGCAACATCAATGAAAGACAGGTTAAATGAATCTGTCAGCGCCAGGAATACAGAATATATGAATAGGGAACCTTGGCTGAGGCTTACAAGGTCTCCTAGGCTAAATGAGCTCCCTTATTTCATCTATGCTAGAGACTAATGTCTCCCCGTGCTTCCGAATCCGCCTTCACCCCTTGATGTGTCATCAAGGTCTGCAACTTCTTTTAGCATAGCGCTGACAACAGGCTGTATTAATAATTGTGATATTTTCATGTCCCTCTTCACTTCAAAATTATCTTTTCCGAGGTTCTTCACTACTATCTGGATCTCTCCTCTATAGCCTGCGTCGATGACTCCGGCTAGGCAGTGGATAGAGCTCTTTGCAGCGTATCCTGATTTATCCCAAACCAATCCCACAAAGCCTTGCGGTATTGCGACTTTGACTCCAGTCGGCACAAGTTTTGTCTCTCCTGGAGAGATGACGCATTCGATAGCAGATCGAAGGTCTATTCCAGCATCACCAGGGTGAGCATAGGAAGGCGTTGTCATATCAGCATGCATCTTCAGTACTTTCACTTCTACCATGTCTTCATCAGATTAGCCAATTGATTTTAAGCATTGCGTTTTAGGCAAGCCAGATGGAATATTTTATTAACGCAGCTTACTTGATACTTGAAATGGACTACCTATTTTTCTCGTTTCTTGTGACAATTCTTATCCAGATGCTGGGTTTCATCATCGCCTTCATGAAGAAAACAGACAAATTAACAGACATGTTCTACGGGTTAGGTTTCATAGTCCTGGCAGGCTATTGGTTTTTTCAAGGGCAGCATGATCTATTTAGAACCCTCCTCTTCTTTATGATAATTCTCTGGGCGATCAGGCTTTCGGTTTTCCTTTTCATCAGGATCAGCAAGATTAAGAAAGATGATAGGTTCGATGCGATGCGGCAGAGTTTTTTCAGATTCGGAGGCTTCTGGCTTTTGCAGGCAGTAGCTATATTTGTGATAAGCCTCTCTTTTGTCATAGCTCTCCAGAAAAAGGATATGCAGGTTGCTGCGCTTAGCGCTTTTGGGTTATGCGTATGGGTTTCAGGATTTATTATAGAAGGTATTAGCGACTACCAGAAGTTCAAGTTCAAGCAGGCAAATTCCGGATTCATAAAAACAGGATTATGGAAATATTCCCGCCATCCAAACTACTTTGGGGAGATATTATGCTGGGTAGGAGTCTATATATATTGTGTCCCTTTATTTTTCGGGCTAGAGCACCTTGCGATTGTAAGCCCGGTATTTATCGCATCACTTCTCATATTTGTAAGTGGCATACCTATACTTGAGAAAAACGCGGATATTAGGTATGGCAAGGACAAGCAATATCTTGAATATAAAAAAAAGACAAGTGTCCTTATCCTTCTTCCTCCAAAATCTGATTAAGTCTCTTATGTAACGATTTGATATAACAATTATATTCTTTCAAATCATATTATCTGGTTCGGCGACAGGCATGAAACAAGTGATTCAGAAAAAGGACGGAAGAATCTGCGGGAGTCTATTTGATAATGATGGATTCTTGATATATAATTCCCGCGATGAGGTCAATAAGCTATTCAACCTTTGACTTTTTGCAATTCTTCTCTTTGCCAAGGCCTGAGCATGTCAAGATTGCCTGCAATGACTGCATCCCTTGCCTGATCCTTGCTCAGTATGAGGAATCCCTGGATGCCGATCTTTGCTGCCGCCATGTCTCTTTTCTCAAGAAGCTTCTCCATTTCTTCCTTCTGCCTTGGGGTCATCTTTTTCACATCCCTGTGTGGCATATCAAGCCTTTCCTTCCGCCCTTTTTCCTGTTCCCTGAAAAACAGGTCTGCCTTTGCGCGGACTATAGGATGCACGCCTCTTTGCGACCGCCAGTAGGTTAGGCTTGGGGTAGATAGGGTCAGATCTACCAAGACCCTGTTAGGTATGAGGAAATGTATTGGCCTGTCCACCTGTTTTGCAAGGCTGTCACGCAGATTATATAGCCTGAACAGGATTGCGCGCTGGCTCTCTGTCATCTTGGTCAGTCCCTTCAGTCCCCAGAAACCGCCTTCTTCATATTCCACATTCGTTGTCTCAAGTGCCGCAAACTCCTGAACTGCCCACTGCAGCCTGCCTTTATCCTGAAGTTCTTTTTTCATCCTATCTCTTAGCATCAGCATATAATGGCTGTCTTTCACTGCATATTCAATCATTTCAGGAGACAAAGGCCGCCTTGTCCAGTCTACCTTCTGGAATTTCTCTTCTTTCTCTATCCCAAAATATTTTTTGAGGACAATGCCAAGCCCGACCTCAGGCATACCTAATAAATACGCAGCGATCTGCGTATCAAATATATTTTTCAGGCGCATGTTATATTGTGTGTACAAAATCCTGAGATCAAAGCTTATCCCATGCATGACCTTCTGCCTTGCAGGATCCTCGAGGACGCGCTTGATGGGCGCTATATCTCTTATCCTAAGGGCATCTATCAGGATATCTGCTTTGTCTGTAGATATCTGAAACGTGGCCACATATGTCCCGTAATGGTGAAGGTTATTCTCGCATTCGATATCTAATCCAATATCCCCTTCAAGCTTCAGATCGTTCAGCTTTTCAGGAGTATCTATGTAAATCATAAGGTATAATTCACATAGCTATTATAAAAAATTATCCGAATGCGACATCTAATACCATCATCACTGCAAACCCAAGCATCGCGCCAAGTGTCGCCATGTCGGCATTGCCGCCTGTCTGCGATTCAGGTATCAGCTGCTCTATCACAACAAAGATCATCGCGCCTGCTGCAAACCCCAACGCATATGGGAGTATCGGCCTGAAAAAAAATACAGCAGCAGCGCCAAGGACTCCTGCGACAGGCTCGACAAGGCCGGAAGCCTGTCCCCAGAAGAAGCTCTCTTTCCTTGATTTCTTCTCCTGCATCAATGGGAATGAGACAGCCATGCCTTCAGGAAGGTTCTGGATTCCGATCCCTATAGCAAGGGCGATTGCGCCTGCGAGGGTTGCAGAAGGGAGGTCTGCAGCGACTGCGCCGAATGCGACGCCAACAGCAAGGCCTTCTGGGAAATTATGCAGCGTTATCGCAAGCACGAGGAGGATGCTTTTTTGCCACTGCGTCTTCACTCCCTCTGCCTCTGAGACAGGCAGCCACAGATGCAGGTGAGGCAGCAGCATGTCTGCTAGCCGTAAGAATGCGCCGCCGAGCAGGAATCCTACTGTCGCCGGCAGCCACGGGAACCTGAGGCCCTCTGACATGGCGATGGCTGGCGCAAGAAGTGACCAGAAAGATGCAGCAATCATGACTCCTGCAGCAAATCCGAGCATGGTATCAAGGAGCCTTTTGTCGAAGTTCTTGATGAAGAACACAGAGGCAGCGCCTATCGCAGTCATGCCCCATGTGAATGTTGTCGCAAGCAGCGCCTGGATGATTGGTGACATAGATTGAAATTCCATATTCTTCTTATTTACGTCATACAATTAATATGTTTGCTTTCAGGCAGCAGCAGCTCTAGTGAATTTCAGGAAGAGCATACCCAATTAATAAAGTTTAAATAATATGGTAGCAGACAAGAATCCATAACTCAAAAAATACAGGTAGGAACTATGGGAAAAAAAGGGGAAATAAATAAATTGTATATTTTGTTGGCCTGCATCGCTGTGTCACTCTTTTTATTGGTGATATATTCTTTTATATATACACCAAAGGCACCGGTTATATCTGCTCCGCCAGAATACAAGCCGCCTGTCAAGGATGTGCCTAGCGTACCTGATCCGAACACATTCCAATCCAAGAGGACGATAGATGTTGTTGAAGGGATGAAAAGCTGGACATCAGACTTCAATATGTACCTTGATTGTCAGGGAAATCCAGAACCCGCGCCAGAGAACATACCAGCCACAAAGATATGGGCGCTCCTGGCATACGCCTCTATGTATGATTCGACAGGGGACCAGATGTATATACCTAAAATCAGGGAACTTGAAGAGAGCTTGTACTATATCCATGGTTTTTTCTATAGGAATTCAGTAAAAAAAGATTACCCTGAATGGGATTACTATGGTGCCAATCTCTCACAAGCAAGCTTCCTGAGCCTAAAGGTCATGACTGACAGGATGAACGCAGCATATTCTCTCTTGAAGGGCAAGGGTGTCTTGAAGAATGAAGTGCTATTCGAAAAGATGATTGTTGAGAATGGAGTTGGTCTATCTAAGATGGATGTCTACGTTCCCCAAGCGCAGACAGCATCTATGATCTCCACATCTTTATCTGCAACATTGCCTTACATGACAGATTCCGGTTATTCTGAGGCAGAAAAACAAAAAGTCTCATATGAAGCAAGCTACTGGGCAAATGAGAGCTGGAGGCTTTCATATGCGGATAATATAGAGAGATGTTGGGCCATAATGGCGCAGTACGATTACCTTAAAGCCACAGGGCAGAGCACAACAGAACTAGCAACGTTCTTTTTTGCGCCAATTAAAGAAACCATCTTAACAAAAGAGCAGGTTGTTGCACCTGTTGAGTTGCAGCCCTGCATGGAAGTGCTCTATGATTTATATAAGGATAGTGATGGTGTCAAAGATAACAGGCAAAAAAAATATCTTCAGAATTTTGTAGAATTGAACAATGCATTGCTTGCAGAGACCCAGCTTAAGCCCGAAGAATGTGATGGAAAACAGGCATTTGGGCTGAAGGTCGGTGCAGTAGGTGGTGATCCTAACAGGGTATTCCTGTCGGATAATGCATATCAGTTATATTTGATTACAAGACCTGAACTTAAAGATGAAGTCGATGTGGTGATACCATGAGAAAAAACAGTTATGTTTTTGCATTCTCCCTGTTATTTGTTTTAATTATATCTGGAAATTTTGTTAATGCAAGCCAGTGTAATCCAGTTGAAGCAGGTTGCTCTTCCTGTGCCTCGCTTGGCCTTCCGCCGGGATGTTGCGGCAACGGGGGAAGCTGCTTTCTTGCTGGCACAGAAATCGCTATGGCAGACGGCAGATCAATCCCCATTGAACATATCAGGGTCGGAGACATGGTCCTAGGATATGATCCTGAGACAGGCGAGTATGTAGAAAGCAAGGTATTGGAACTGGAATCACCAATAAGGCAAGACTATTACATAGTTGAGTTCGAGGACGGCAGCAGGCTTGAGGTCACAGACGAGCATCCAATCTTCATTAAAAACAGCCTTTACACAGGTTGGGCGAGCATCAGGCCAGAAAGCACTTACGCAGACGCAAGCATGA
>JAAXVZ010000019.1 GCA_013335235.1 Nanobdellota archaeon
CAGCATAGTCCAGCTCCGGAATGGAAGCAATGGAGATGGTCTGGTTATTTTTTATTTCGATGGATTTTTTCATAATTAATGAGGCAGATTAGCAACAGCAGTTTGAATCATCTCAATCATACCGGCCGGAGGGTTAAAGCCAAGCCATAAAACCAGGGCCAGCAAAACAAACTGGCTGAGCGACTCCACCGGTTTAATCTTTACGAATTTCGACTCATCAAATGCGACCGGCCTGGTAAATAAAACGCGGAATACGTTTTTGCCAAAAGCCCAGATAAGGCAACTATTTTTGTCACCATCTCAACAGAAGACCTGGAAGCGTCAAAAGCCCAGGCCGCTAATAGGGAAAAAGCCCTTAAGGTCATTGATGCACTTAAGGCTGCGGGTATTGCAGAGAAAGATATTGAGACAAACAATTACAACCTTTACAGGAAGCAGGAGTGGAACCCAAAGCTTGAGAAAAGCGAAGATATGGAATATGTGCTAACACACACATTAAAAGTCACTACAACTGATTTTGCAAATACAGGAAAATATGTTGATGCTGCAATCACTGCCGGTGCAAACGGTGTCGAGAGAATCGTCTTCGGCCTCACCAAGGATGCAGAAACCAAGTATAAAGCAGAGTCACTTGCAAAAGCAACTGCAGCTGCAAAGACCAAAGCTGCAAGCCTTGCCTCAAATGCAGGGGTCTTGCTTGGCGGCATTTCAAGCATTACTGAAAATGAGTTCAGCTACAACCCTTATGAGTTTTATGGGAACAATCTTGCTGTGAGGTCTGAAAGCAACTCTCAGGTCCTTCCACAGAAAGTTGATGTAACTACAAGCGTGACAATCGTCTACAAGCTAGATCAGTAATTATTTGCTGGCTTTTTCTTTTTTAATTCATTAAAAACAATATCTGTGCGCTTCGACGATCTTATCATAAGTCTCATAGTTTTGGGTGAAATCAGACGCAGTGTAATCAATTAACCTATCAGCTCCAAGGAATTTGGCAATCTCTAAATTCGCTGTGCTGCAGTTTTGGCATTTTGGATTTGCGGTTGAGAGCAAGACATTTGATAATAGAGAAATTTGCTTAAACCATAGATGGATCTGTTCAACATAATCTTTATAATCCATCCGTGGTTTTCGTGCCGGGATGAAAGAGCATATCAACTTCGGAGAGAGGCACCCTGATTATGAGGTAAAGGTCCTTAATGAAAGGGAAGCCAGAGCAGGAGCAGGTATACTATTCCTTTTTGCCATGATCTCTTTCTTCAATGCCTTTCTATCTAGGAACTATGTCTTTTTGAAGGTGTTCATCACTGCGTTCATGGTAGATTTCCTGATAAGGATATTCATCAATCCTAAATTCTCACCTGTGCTTATACTCGGCAGGATAATGGTCAAGGGCCAGAAGCCTGAATATACTGGCGCACCTCAAAAAAAGTTTGCCTGGGCCCTTGGCCTTGTTATGTCTGTTGTGATGTTCTTGATAGTTGTTGTATCTAAAACGACTGGCCCAATCAATTTTGCTATCTGCCTGATATGCCTCACTCTGCTTTTTTTCGAGACAGCATTCGGCACATGCATCGGCTGCTCAATCTACAATATGTTCAGCAAAAAAAAAGCGAAGCTTTGCCCTGGTGGAGCATGTGAACTCAGGAAAAAAGAGAAGATACAGGAAATAAGCAGCATCCAGGTAATTATACTTATTGCGTTCACTACTGCAGTGATATCTGCACTTTATTTCGGGTTCTTGCTATGATGGCCCGCAAGGTAGATTCAACCAATGATTGCAAAGCAGATATCGCCATCACACCTGTATTTAATGCAACCCTACTTCTTCCTAATCCTCTCCTTCAGCTTCTTCACGTGAGGCTTTATCATCTCTATGCCCTTCTTTGTCCCAAGAACAGCTGCTTTCCCGGCTTTCACTGTAATCTCAGCAGTTTTTTTCGCAGCTTTCTTTATGAAAGGGACTCCATGCTTCCTGAATGCAACAACACCTGTCTTAGTCCCTGAAATGACCTTCTTCCTGAAGCCCTCTTTTCTTGCAAAAAGATAGCCAAACCCCCCAAGGGCAACGGCAAGCACAAGCGCAAACCAGGGGAACTTGCCTGCTGCCTTAGGTGCTGTCATCTCCTTCTGAACTGCCTTCAGGGGAACTTTGGTCCCGAGGTCTCCCTCATATGAATAGTCTGGCTTCACCCCACCATACAATTCATATCTGGCATCCTTGTGATTCCCTGTCGCTTTCAGCTTGAAGTCATGGGTGTCAAAAAACTCATCCTCTGCGCTGAATATCATGCTGTTCAGCTCGCTTGCTCCGGCAGTATAAGCTTCCCCTATATAATCTACTGAATCAGGGACAACTGTAATCACTGCACTGGAATCCGACGGCATAGGTGTCAGGTATATCTTCCCTTCCCTCTGGTCGACTGTATACTCATAGTCCTGGAAAGAATTGTCTGTGTAATGGACTTTCACAAGATAGAAGTCGACGCGGTCATCCACTTTCAGGTATGCGCTATCATGCCTCACTGCAGATGTCCTATTCGCCCGTTCGTAGTTTGTGGCTTTTCCTATCACCATGCCATTTTTCCATTCTATCTTTGCAGAGTCGTTGCTGGCAAGATCTACGAATATATACTGCCGTGCCTGCCTGTTGGTCCATTTCCAGGGCTCATTTCTATCTAGCTTATGGTTCCCGGGAGTGGTATCAGCAAACACACCATGTAGGACAAAAAGATCATCTATCTCCTTTGACTTCCGAGGATACGCAGACTTGAAAGCAGAATAGTACGCGAATACGTCTGCCCTCTTCACCCGGATTATAGACCATATCTCATCAAGCGTAAGAGTGAGCGCGTCCCCTTTCTCATTTGTCGAGTCATACATGTCCCAAAGAAGAGAGGCAACAGCGAATTCCTCATATTTCCCCTGCGCATCCCACATCTTGTAATTGTTAGCCTCAAGGCTTCCCCAATAGCTGTACATCTCTGGGGTCTTATCTCCACTTTCTTTTGCTGCCGCGATAGCGATAAACTCCGCAAACCCTTCTGTCCACGAGTCTCCTGTGTTTGGATTTAGGTATCCTTCATGAGGCACAGATTTCGGATCGCTCCTTCCTGTTGCAAAATCTCCACCATATTCAGTGTACATTATGTGATGGGCGAATTCATGGTACTCCCTGTTCTTCGGCCTGTCCTTTGCATCATAGGATGCAACATTCGCTGAGATAAGTATTTTAGAATCTGTCATATCATAGTGTGTTTTCCCTTCTGTATTCCCGACAAAAACATCAACAGGCAGCTTGTAATCAATATTCGCCTTAAGGACAGTTAATGCGAAGTCAACTGCTTCGTGCATATGATAGTAGATGACAGAAAGATGCTTTAGCCGGTCCATCGATGAGACAGTGGTAATAACATCCGGATCATTGCTTCCGTCGATCCTTAAGTGCACCTCAAGGTTTTCTCCTCCCTTTATCTTAATGTTCCTGCCTAAGGCAACCTCATTATAGCTGTTGCCGGATAAGTCATTGATGACAAAATAAGTCTTGCCATCTCTTTGATATCTAAAATCCACAGCAAAAAGAGCAGTGAGCTCCTCGCCTTCTTTCAATTCAATCCCTGCAAGAGGCATCTGGAAATCTCCGTTCGCATCTGTTGTACCTGTGAATTTCTCATCTTTTGCCTTGACTATAAGCTGCACAAAAGGCATAGGATTGGCGTCTGCATCTGATATAGTGCCCCATATATACATATCTGTGGTCTCAGGCTGCATATTCCCCCTTACGGCATAAGTATTCCTTAATCCTTTTTTTTGCACTGCATTTCCAGGAGACTGAGTATAGCTCTCTGCGAATTTTCTTGCCTCTGAGAGTACAGCATCTGCTTCGCCATCACCCCCACCATTCTCCATTCCTGTAGCTCTTGAGGCTTTCACATTAAGGACACCTTTACCGGGATAGTTGACATATGCAAAATACCTGACAGACACAGGCTCCCAGTCTCCTCCTTTTTTTACATCCCTGTCTATGAACTCGCATATCTTTTCATCACAGGTCCCCTTTGTGTAGCCCTGGCTCTTATAGAATCTGTCATTATAATCCCCCCATTGCATCGCATCCATCTCAGAGCTGTGCATGTCAAATTCCAGGGTATATGAATCAGATATGTCCATTGTGCTCCCTGAACTATATGTCATCGTCTTTTCTTCGCTATATGTGAACCTTTCGAAGTTTGACCTCTCCTGAAGGGATTTATCAGTATCGCTGTATCTCTTGAAATCAAACCTTCCAGGAAGGGAGATCCCATACTTAGAGCCTGAGATCACGAACTCCTTTCTTGCAGAACCGAGAGTAGTGGAACAGACCATGCACCCTTCTTTTTCTTTGCAAAGAAGACGATTTGTCTCTATATTGCAGTTATACTGGTATAGCTCTGTGCCATTTTTTTTTGTGTCAGGCCATTCTCTGCCTCCGACAATCTTTACATTGTAGAAGTCAACAGAAAAGCTGGACTTGGCACCTACACCACCCTCTGCCCTGAATCCAATTTCTAATACAGACTCCCCATTATACGGCAGCGCCTGCCTGAATGTACCTGAGGGGTCTATCACTATCTCCTCACCAGATAGTGTATAGGCTACAGCATTGCTTGCGAATACCTCTATGTAATTCGCTTCCTTGCGTATGAGCGGATCATTGATGAATATTTTGGCTTTTGCAGGCATATAAGATGGAAGGCTGTCATCCATCTCAATATATAACGGGTCTTTCTCTGATTTTGCATCCATGGAATCCGTCCACGCAGGATATTCGCATAGCGCATAAGGCAGCATTAGGATAAACATCATGAACCATATTTTTTTCATTTAAATCCCCTCTGTTCCCAAAAATATAGAGACATAATTCAATTGCATATATATTGATTTTCAAGTTATGCAAAGTATCATGAAAAAATCTGGCATTCAACGCCACATTTGTGTTTCATCCCGTTCCTTTTTCTAATCCATACACCTAATTGATCCTCTGGGAATAGAATGATTTATATGCCCTGTTTTCTTTTGCCGCTACAAAGATGATATACCTGTTTTTCCGCCGCGGTGTCGGCATCTTCCGTTTATTGTTCACCATAGATGATTTCTTCAGGATGATGACTCTCACTATCCTGCTTCCTGTGTTCGCGAATTGGCTCGGTTTCCCTAATGTCCTGGTCCTGCTGGCTCTTGTCATCGGCCTTGCGATGGATGTCTATGATTTCGCAAAGGAGATAGGGCCGGGAATGACGATATCCCCGAATGACTTTAATCTTTTTTACATCATCCGCAACAAAAAAGGGATCAGCACATTCATCTTTGCCATCCATGACCTGATCCAGATCGCTGCTATGACCCTCCTGATACCTTTGTTCCTCAATTGGATCGGCATACGCCAGCCATATCTGGCGTTTGGAGTGATATTAGGCATAATAATAGATGTCCACGATTTCACAACAGAGTTCGGCGGCGGGAAAGTGACAGTTGATAACGATTAGCCAAAAAACATGGCAGCACCCGGACAAGGATGGACGCATCGCTGTTGGCCTGCGGAGTAAACTTTTTATACCCTTCTCCTTCAATCAATGCCATGAAGCAGTCCAACAAGCTCTGGCTCTTGTTTGTCTATTATCTTATATTCATGTACAGCTTCTTCGGGTTCTACAGGACAAAGCTTTTCATTGACGGGAAGAGCGAAGCATTTAGGATAGGGCTTGATCTCTTCGGAAAATCGGTCGAGATTGCCCAATCGACAAATATCCCTGGAATAAAGATCGCTAATATTGTATTCATTGCCCTCACTTTCCTCTCTGCGGCGATGATGATAATAGTCACCATCAGCTATAACCTGGAGCTCATACATAAAGAACATGTCGAGCTGAAGGAAGAGATGGGATGGCATAGCGAAGAGAACAAGCCATGACTAAACCATATCTTTAATAATCCTTGCCAAATCTTGAGAACCATGACACACGACGGATGCGGATGCAATGACTGCGGATGCAGTGAAGAGCTAACAACTGAAGAGCTAGTAGAGAACAACAATATCATACTCAATACCTTGATTGATCTCTTAGTAGAGAAGAAGGTCATCTCTGAAGAGGAGCTAAGGGCGAAGCTTGCCAAGGTCGAGGAAGAGATCGGCGAAGCAAAGGAGAACTCTGAGAAGGAGCTGGCTGCGCTAGAATCAGATATCGAATCTGACGATGAAGAGGATGATGGATCTGAAGACACAGATGATGAAGAGGACTCAGAAGACTGATTTTTTAGATTAATTCTTATTTGTTTTTTGATATATATACATTCCAACCAGCCTTGATATGAATATCGCAAGGAACATCTGGCCTATGACTGCTTCCAGGACAGACAGTGATCTTGCTTGCGGAGATACAGGCACTATATCCCCATAGCCGCTAGTCGTTATTGTCACGAATGAGAAATAGAACAGTTCATCCCAGAATGTGCTGCCAGAAGTGCTCGAAGGTATATTAAATGAATTTGGATGGACTATCTCCACAAGGGAAAACACTGACGCAAAAGCTATGCCTATCAGGAGATATGTTGAGATAGCCCCAAATAGCACATCGCTTGTAATCTCTTTTGCCTTAAGCAGATAATTTACCAATGTGACGATTGTATATACATAGAATATTATGGCGGAGATATGCGATAGCACGTTGCTTCTTGATATAGAGAAGCTCAGCCAATTTGTGCCTAGAGCAGGCAGAGCAAGGACAAGCCCTACAAAGAAATGGCTCTTATCATAGCTGACTACATACAGCCCAGTCAAGAGGATAAGAGAAAAAACGATATTAAGTATTGTGGTCTCGAATGCCCCTTCTGTAAGATAAGGATATGCGAGGATAAGCGCGATAAGCGAGACAAGGAGGAACTTCAGCCTGCCTTTCATCACGCTCTGGTCAAACAAGTCAACAATCTTCTTAGTTGTTCTTGTGATCATGACTTATGTGTGTCTTCTTTCTTTTTAAAATTTTGCTCCAATGTTTTCCTGTCCATGAGCTTGTATTTGCCTTTAGCAAGTCCAAGGTCAGAGAGCTTAAGGCTGCCTATCGCTACCCTTACAAGCGAATCCACATGATTCCCTATGGCCTCAAAGATCCTCCTTACCTCTCTTTTCTTTCCCTCTTCCATGACTAGCTCAACTTCCTTGTCAGATATCTTCTTCACTTGCGCAGGCTTTGTCTTATACTCCTCATATACGCCATTCACCTCTAGCTTAATCGTGACTCCGTCCTGGATCTTCTTCATGTCCTTCTCAGTCACTTCCTTGGAGAGCGCCGCGCGATATGTCTTTGTCACATTTCCGGGAGAAGAGCAGTATATGCACAATTTCCCGTCATTTGTTATGAAGAGCAGCCCGCTTGTATCCTCGTCTAGCCTTCCAGCGCCAAACAGCGTGTTCTTCTTGTCCTGTGGAAGGTCTATTAAGTCATAGACGCTTTTCTTCCCGAGTTTCTTGTCTGTCTCAGAGAGGCGTGTAGAAAGATAGCCTTCAGGCTTGTTGATTATGAGGTATATCTTGTCATCAAGCATATTGACCTGCTTGCCTTTCCATGTAACAGGCTTGTTCGATGCAAACTGGTAATAGGGGTTTGTGTTTGGCTTGTCCTTTATGAATACTGTTCCGGAACGGATCTCATCTATGACTTCTTGCTTCGACTTGAACAACCCGGTTCTCGTCATGAATTGATGCAGGTAGATTTTCATGCAGCAACAGAAACATCGCAGGTATAAAAGCTTACCATGTCTGTGGAAAACGGTTCTTCCAAGTATGATAGGTCAGCAGGCCGCAAGCCTGAAGCATAGGAACCATCCTGTATCCCTCCGGCCGGAAAGCCGACTGTGGAAAAAGGAGATCATATTCTTGTTCAGGCCAGACAGTAAATTTATTTTGCTGCAGACCTTGGCAACAAGATTAAAAGGGGTCGGGAGACTGACAATAGAAGTCACGCCTTCAACCTTCAGTCCTGCACCTGCAAATATCGGTGCCATTTCATTATATGAATAGCAGGATACATTCTTATAAGGAGAAAGCCTTAACCACATCCCTATAGAATATCCTATCCTGTACAGGGTGTTCTCCTTGTTGTCGATAGTTATTATCAGTATGCCGTCTCTCTTTAATATACGCTTCATCTCATATACTGCCTTTATCATCTCCTCATATGAGAGATGGTCGAGAGTTGACCCAGAGATTATGACATCGAACATCCTCGCCTTGAAACCTGTTCTTTGTATGCCGCAGGTGTAGAATTCTCCATTGAATCTCTCTTTCGCTTTCCTGACTATCTGTCCGGAAATATCGATTGCGACAGCCCTTTTGTATGAGTTAGCAAGATAGTCATAATAGAAATCATGCCCGAAAGCCTCCTCAAATAGGTCTGTCTTCAGCACAGTCCCGCGCCTTTCTTCAGGCACCCACCTCTCGAGAAGGCATATGTGCTCTTTTCTCTTATATCTGGCAACATCTTCCTGGATATGCTGCCGGCCATCCATACGGGAGGCGACTGTGTCCCAATACTCTGGAGAAATGTCAGGCTCTTGGCGCATATCTATCTCAAACAGGCTATACTATAAATAGTTGTCCTATCTAATTGACAGGTAATGCTGAATAATGGATAAACCTATCCAGGACAAATATCTTCAGCACAGCTCAAGCATGATCAAGAAGAATAACAGGATATTTGCCAAGCTAAAGTCACTGCACACAAAAAGCAGCCAGGCCAGATTGCTTTTTATCATATTGCTTTTTGCATCTGTCCTAAGGCTCATATGGATTAATTCTATTGTAGAGCGGGATGAGGGGCAGTTCGCCTACAATGCTGTTGTCAACTTCATTCCTGCAGATGCCTCATATAGATCTGAATTTTTCTATGACAACAAGATGCCATTGCTGTATCTGTTCTACTCTGCCCCTATAGCTTTGTTCGGCCATGACATACTCTATGTCAGGATGCTCAACAATATCCTCTTCATCGTCAGCTGCTACTTTTTTTTCAAGTTGGCATTATTCATCTTCAGGAAAGAGGCTGAAGCATATCTGGCTTTGATAATATACATCCTGCTGATGAATATACCTGCTTTTGAGGCCCAGCTTGCTATGTCTGAATCTTTTGCATTGCCATTCACTATAATTGGGCTTTATTGCCTGACAAGGTATACGGAGCAGAAGCAGACAGGCGACCTCATGCTGTCCTCGCTCTTTTTCGCGGTAAGCTCCCAGTTCAAAGTCACCTTCCTTATATATGTCTTCTTCGCGCTTTGCATAGGAGTAATCAATAATAAGCACAGGGAGGGCAGTATAAGATATCTCCCCTTGCTATTCCTGTCTGGTGTGATAGCCATAACGCTGGCTTCAAACCATGCTATTATCATGAGATATCTTCTCCATGATATTTATGCTTCAAAAGAATCCCTCCTCCTGCTGCTTATGAGCGCTTCTACATTCATAATGCTTGCTGCAATAGGTGCAGCTAGGCTCATGCAATCCAGGCAGACGCTCATCTTAGCAGGCCTTATCTTTTCACTATTCTTCTCTTTCTTCCCTAATATGTATGGACATTGCTTCATCATCTCCCTGCCATATATAGCGATCTCGTCAGCATCGGGCCTATCGCTGGTGTTTGCGATAAGGAGGAAAACTATCGCGCTTAGTGTGATATCTCTGTTGCTATTTAGCCTTGGCGTGAACATGTACACCTGGTACAGGCAATATGATGATTTTACGTTCAATAAATTAGTTAATGTCGGATACTCAGAGTCGACATCAAGAGAGATGCAGGAATCCATTGCTTCAACTATGAAAGCATATAATAAGACTGTGTTTGTCATGGGCTGGGAGCCCTATCTCTGTTTCAGGGCAGAAAAGACCGGGTGCTATTCACATTATCCCTACCAGCACATGAATGATCGCTCTTACTATAACTATGATTATCTATGGGACAGATTCAACAATGCGTCCCTTATATTGTTTTATGCGGATAATGAAGAGAAGTATATTCCATACCGGCAGCAGATAGAATCACTTTCAGGAAAAGGCTATATCAAAGTAGATTTTAATGGATATTATATATATGTAAAATGACTATGCTGCATTCAGTTGCATAAAGATATATATCTTTACGATATCTTATGGCTGATGGCTGTTCCCAGGCAGAAACCAAGGCATGAGGCAAGCATCCTACTGGTAAAGCCGCCTTGCCATGATGATATTACTGCAGGCTATCCCCCCCTGGGCCTTTCTACAGCGTATTCCTACCTTAAGTCTTATGGATTTAATGTTGGCCAGGATGATCTTTGTGAGAAAGTAAGGATGAAAAATGATATCCATCATCTAGGCAGCTATGTCAACCTGTGGCTATTCAAGTCTAGCAGGAAAATCATGGCCTATCTGGAGGGACAGCCTGACAGGCGCATGGAAGATGAGCTAGATAAGATACTGTCCCTAACTGAGATCCATGACTTCGACTTGATCGCTTTTTCAGTGCACAGCAATCAGGAGCTTCTTTTTTCTCTCCTGCTCTCAAAGAGGATAAAAGAGGCGCATGGCAAGACAATCCTGTTTGGCGGGCCTTATGTGAGTCTGGAAGGGGGGAAGATTTCGCGTCAGTTCGGTTTCGTAGATAAGCTGCTTACAGGCAGTATATTAGCTGGATTGAAGGAGATGGCGATAAATGCCAAAGGCAATAGCTGCAATGCGACAAAAGGCCTGAAAGAATCATCTGAAGGGGTAGAAAACGAGCCTGCCCCTGACTTCACCGGCCTCCCAATAGAGCTCTACAGGAGAAACAAGTATGGCATCCTTCTCCTTCCTTACCAGCTTACAAGCGGCTGTAGCAATAGGTGCTCTTTTTGCACGCATTATAAGATAAACAAAGTGTCGAGCAAGGAGGTAAGCAGGTGCGCATCAGAGATAGAGCGCTTATCAAAAAAATACAATACGAGGTATTTTGAATTCTGCGACTCAAGCCTGAACAATAACCCTTGCTACCTTGAAACACTCTGCGACGAATTGGTCAAAAGGAAGACGGACATAATATGGACTTCGATGATACGGCCGGACAATCTTTCAGAAAACCTGTTAACTAAAATGCATAAGTCCGGCTGCAGGCATCTGCGGTGGGGCATAGAATCATTCAGTAAAAGGCTTATAAAATCTATGAATAAGACATTTGATAGGGCAGAAGCACTCAGGTCGCTGAGATTTGCGCATAGGCAGGGGATATTGAATGAGGTCTTCCTCATAAGCGGATATCCAACTGAAACACGCAAGGACATAGATGAGACAATCGCCTGCATCAGGGAAGAGGCAAGATATATTGATATTCTGAATATTAGCAAGTTCAGGTTAGATTACGGCTCCCTTATCTTCAACCATCCGGAAAGGTTCGGGCTGAAAAACATAAAGCTGATTCCTGAGGCAGTATTTGACGAGATACATTATTCTTATGATGAGGTTTCCGGCATGAGATGGCCTCAGCTTGCAATAAGGGACAGGGTCCATTATGGCCTGCTCGCAAAAGAATCGTTTAATCTCATTAATTCAAAAGCAGGCGCAGGAAGAGGGCACAGGGTAATTTCCATATTACCGGCAGCGGTATCGCAGGCGCTTGCAGACAGCGTACATAGGTCCTGGCTGCTGGAAAAGGCTTATAGATCATACACACGACTATTCCAAGAGGAGTATTATCCTGACCCATTTGTCAGGCTGGCCACCTGCAGGATATGATGATAAAAAGATTTATTTTTCAGGTGGAAACCTATATATACAGAATTCAAATATAGTATCGTATGGGTATTCGTGCGATTAGGACAGCACTCAGGGGTGGGATAAATCATTTCCTTCAATATTTTTCAATCAATTACAGAAAGAACCTGTCCCTGCCTTCGCATGTATTGGTTAATTTGACTTACCGGTGTAATTTGAAGTGCAAGTACTGCTCTATCTCCAATATGTCTTCAAAAAAAAA
>JAAXVZ010000211.1 GCA_013335235.1 Nanobdellota archaeon
TCTAGTGATATTATATTTTCCGTCAAGCACATCATTTATCTGTTTGAGGTATATCATATCATCTTGCGGGTCATTATTTAGAAGCCCCATAAAAAAATATAATCTGATTGCAAGAGCAATAGCCAGAATCATGAACAGGTACTGTTTATTCTTCAGCATCTGTTGAAAAAATAATCTATTTTTAATATATCTTCCTTATTTTGTAGTAAAAGCTGACAGAAGCCGTATCCGTGGCCGAATAGGTACGCAATCCTAAAATACATGCCTTGTCAATAAAATGATCATGCATATGCAAATCCGCCGAGTATTGAGATTACTGCTTGTACTCTGCCTTGCCTGGATTGTCTGGTCTGTCCTGCTTCGCATAAACTTCAACTATAGCATGTGGGTAGTTACTGCCGCAGTGCCTTTGATATTGTTCATGTACAATAGGAAAGAACTGGATACTATTGCTAAGGGGATCACTCTAGGCCTAATTGTATTTGTCTTGTTCCAGTATTCCCTGAGATTTCAAGCCAATCTCGCTACTCCGCCGGAGGTTGATTTTGTGCCTCTGTGGATATATGAAAGAGCTGTGGTCCTGGGATTGAATCCTTATGACCATGCATCGAACATGCGTTTGGCACATGGCATAAAACTGAGCGAGATGGTAATAGAGGAGCTGAACTCTTTCCATCCACCACATACAATGCTTTTATTCGCCCCACTTGGATTATTCGATCTTCACACAGCAAACAGGATTTGGATAGTATTCCTCCTTATTGTGATAGCCATTGATATATGTTTGATATGGTATATCTTTGAAAGGAAGCGTGGAATCACTGGCATGCTCTTCGTGTCTTTCTTGCTCCTGATACCTTATGCCACATTTATGACTGTCTTATTTGAGCAGACCATATTCATAGGATTCTTTATGCTTCTGCTATACTGGATAAACAAAAAGCGCACCTACAGCGGGATTTTTCTTGCTATGGCTACAGCAATAAAACCTATATTTGGAATTTTTTTTATTTATCTTATAGCCACAAAAAGATGGAAGCATATTGTAAGCATGTCCTTGTGTTTCATAGCCATGACAGTGGCTGCATATCTTCTGCTTGGACAGGATACATTCAACACATACCTGTTCAATAATACCATAATCAACAATGCTCCTGCAGATTATTTTACAGAAACAATTAACCAATCCCTGCTGGCAACCATATTCAGGGTCACCAATGCTTCATTCGTTCCCTCCATGGCCTATTTCAACGTTTATTTTATTTTCATCGGACTGGCACTCCTGCTCTTGACATATATCATAACAAGACTCAGGACTCTGGATGATGCCTCCATTTATGGGTTGTGGATGATGCTCGCCCTGATTGTGTTTCCGAGGACACTGATACATTATTACGCTATCCTTGTTTTCCCTATCTTCTGCATTGTTAAAGCAAAGACACCTGTAATGCTGCCCTATCTTTTGATTCCTCCTTATTATCTCCTGAGTCAGATACCATTTCAGGCAGGATTCATCTCACTTGCATTATTATACTGCGCATTTCTGATGCGTGCACTTTTGAATGTACCGGACTTTCGCAGGACCATGAGATGCAAAGAGTAGGTACGGGTGGGCGCATCGATTGATAATAAATAATATACAAACTGGTGATTAATTATTAATGGATTGTCACTATCCTGGATGACCTTGCATGGTCCACTGAAAGCCTAAAAAAATATCTTGAAGGTTGCGGCAGCGAATCTTTGAGTTATATGTGCATAAATTTGAGTAGCATATACAGAAACATATATAAATAGACAAATCAAAACTTTCAAATATGAAAAAAGGACAAATCAGTTTATTCGTTATTGTTGGTATTGTTGTTATTCTTGCAATGCTTGTTATTGTTTATAACAATAACAAATCTGTAGGTATCGACACCCAGAGGTCCACTCTGCAGTTTGACAAGAATGTGAAGCTCTATAGAGACACATGCATGAAACAAGCTGTCACAGATACTATAGAAGAAGCAAGATTCGACGAAAAAAATGAAGATGAGATTGAAGTTAAAGTAGAGAAGAGGATATATGACTGCTTTGAGCTCTCTGTATGTGAAAGAGAGGGATATAAGTGTGATAAGAAGTATCCAACCTTCGCCCTGTCTGTGAATGAAGAAACTATCAATGTAGAAGGTGTATTCCCTATAACTCTTTCCAAAGACGGGAAAAAGACTGAGCTGAGCACTGTAGATTATACCTACCAGAAACGTGTTTCATCCAGGATAGATGTAAATAATGACGGGGTTGTGGATGAAGACACAAACATTGTCTCATTTGATGATGCCCTTAAACTCTATATACCTAAGAATACGAAGATTGTAGATTACTCAGGGAACCCAGTACCTAAGATGGAGATCAAGGTCAAGGACAAGCATGATGTCCCTTATGATTACAGGTCATACAATGATTTCATTGTAGGAAATAGGATATATGAAGTCACGGATTCTATAATACCAGACGGTATCCAGCTGACATTCTATTATGACGAATCTGAATTCGAAGATGACTTTGACGAAGCAAACCAAGTCCTTGTCCAATATGATGCAGAAAGGCAGATCTGGAGGCAGATACCTAACCAGGCTGTTGATACCCAGGCAAACACAATAAAGGCTACTGTCACTCATTTCTCGCTTGTCGGAAGAGCAGAATATATCGGTTCAGACCCGGACACGATCCAGATGTTCCTGTTCGCAGAGCATATACATACAGCATGCAGGCCTGGCGACACAAGCTATGAATATATCTTCTCCTGGGAGAGTGATAAGCCTGAAGTTGACAAGAGATATGTAGGATTACAAGAGATAGATGAACCTGATTGGAGATGGAAACTGAACTGCTATAAGACTCCTATGCCAAAAGTTGAGGGTGATGCAGCAGGTCCAAGGCTTGCAGGAAACATGCCTGAATGCGAGGAAGGGAAAAGCGTATATAGCGCATACCCCGAGGTCACTCCAAAGCATGACGGAGGCGTCTATGCCCTTCCGCAGTTCTATAAGACCTTAGAAATAAGGGATATCGTAGCTGCAAGAGAAGGTGAAGTCCCGCCAGGAGCTCTCGGAGCGACA
>JAAXVZ010000212.1:0-1229 GCA_013335235.1 Nanobdellota archaeon
GAAAAAATTACCGAGGAAAATTATTTCTTTAAACTGTCAAAGTATGAGGACAAGCTGATAAAGCACATAGAGGAAAATCCTGGTTTTATTATCCCGGAGACAAGAAGGAATGAAGTGCTTGGCTTGTTGAAGGGACGCCTCGGCAATTCTTTTGAGCCAGCATATACACGATTTGTAGATTCCGGATGCCCGGATGATATAAACAGGCTAGAGGATACCCCTTATCAGGAAGGAAGGATAACTATCGAGAATACTATTGCAGGGGTATATAACCGTGCATTCACATGGGACTTGATAGGCGGGCTTCCAAAAGGGATAACTGCACTTGGTGCAGCAAGCCATCATGTACCTGACCATAGCGGAAAACATGGGGATTTACTTATCCTATTGTCAGCACACATAGGTTCCCTTCCAGAAGATGGCGCTTTGAAGTACTCCTATGTTGAGAGGCCAGGCATGTCGCATATAGGAAGGGCATGCGGTGCAGGTGTAGCATGTCTTGGTTCTCTTGTTGATTTAGGGAGAGTTGAAAATCCACTTGACTCAAGTGGGATGTTTTCTGTTAGGCCTGAGGACCTTATAATGGATTCAGCATACATGGTCTTCAAGTTGGCTGTCCAGACCTATGATCCAAACAGGCTTCAATCTATCCTTTCAGAAACAGGTAACCCGCAGCAAGTGTCTTTTGTTAGGTATCTTCAGGATATGTCCCGTAATTATGGTATGAAAATGGTTGACGCAATCCATGCTAAAGAAAAATTGAATATTGCTGTGATAGATGGCATCACTGTACATGTAGGCAAGATGGATTACCTTGTCCTGGATAAAATAAAAGTGTATAAGCACTAATAAATCTAATTTTTTTAAATGCCGTCGTCAAGCGGCTCTTTCAGGCTGACATAATATCTTTTTGGCTTGGGTTTTGAATTCTCTCTCTCTACTTCCTTGAGTGCCTTCTCAATTTCCTCTCTTTTCCATTTAGGCACATCAACATATATACTCTCATCATCGTACTTCAGGACATTCTTCAGGTACCTGACATATTTTATGATTTCAACGCTTGTCGGAACAAGTTTTGCTTTCAGAGACTCCATTTCTTTTTTGACATCATCCATGACCATCACCTGTTGCTTTAAATGACATGCATATTTAAATAATTTGCCTGCACCTTCTCTATGCGCTCTCCTCAAGTACGCTTTTCACATTATGCAGTTTCTTTAGGATATTTG
>JAAXVZ010000212.1:1239-3083 GCA_013335235.1 Nanobdellota archaeon
GCCTTGTCTACGCTTTCCTGCGTCTCAGCCTTTATCTTGACAGAGATTATTATAGACTTCTTGTGCGGCTTTAAGTTTATCGACAGGACAGAGACATCAGTCATGACCAGTGAGTCAAGGATGTTCTCAACCATGCCAATCTTGTCTTCTACATATACGTGCAGCATCCTTATCTGTTTTTTTGGCACGTTCCAGTCTGCCTTGACCTTGTTTGTCTGGAAAAGTGCATGGATGTTCGGGCATTTTTTCTTATGGATTGTTATAGTCCCGTCCTTCATCCTGTAAGCCACGATCTCTTCGCCGAACTGCGGGTTGCAGCATTTGGATATCTTCACCTGGCCTTTTGCCTCAACCTTCAGGAATTTGGTCAGGTTTATTTTATCTTCTTCCTCACCTTTCTTGATATCTTTTTCTGTGTCTATTCCAAGCCCGGCCTTAATCTTCTGCTTTGCCTTGCTGGTCGCAGCAAAAGAGAGCCAGCTCCTGGAAGGCTTAGCGTCAGGGCTTGTCAGGATGTTGACAACATCTCCGCTCTTTAATTTGGTGTCAAGCGAGACCAGCTTCTTATTAACCTGGGACCTTGCGCAGGTATCTCCTATCCTTGTATGGACCTCATATGCGAAATCAACAGGTGTCGCTCCTTCAGGCAGGATTATCGGATCTCCCTTAGGCGTGAACACGACAATCTCGTTCTGGAAAAGATCGACCTTCAGGCTCTCCAAGAACTCAGTAGGCGTCTTCCTTTTCCAGTCGAGAACCTGCTCCAGCCAGCTTATCCTCTTGTCG
Source organism: Nanobdellota archaeon (assembly GCA_013335235.1). GTDB lineage: Archaea > Nanobdellota > Nanobdellia > Woesearchaeales > GW2011-AR15 > JAAXVZ01. Next base: position 2,026 of record JAAXVZ010000212.1, read on the forward strand.
AATTTCTTGTCTCTTTCTGTCCCCTTGTAGAGCCAGTGCGCAGCAACCCCGTATTTTGCGGTATAATGCATCTCTGTAGTCCTTATCTGCACTTCCAGGACAACGTTGAATGGCGTCGCGACATCTGTGTGCAGGGATTGATAGCCGTTCGACTTTGGGACTGCGATATAATCTTTGAACCTTCCGGGGATAGGTTTCCAGAGTTGATGGACGACAGCTAAAACCCTGTAACAATCCTGGACATTCTTCACTACGATCCTGACAGCCATCAGGTCATATATCTCTTCAAAGCTCTTTTTTTCCAGGACCATCTTTTTGTATATTGAATAGAAATATTTTGCCCTGCCGGAGACTTCTTCAAACTCTATCTTCTCTTCTCTCAGCTTGTCTTTGACAACATTCATGATGAGTTCTGCCAGTTGTTTAATTGCTGGCCCCTTCAAATTAGGGCACCTGTTCCAAGCTAAATTTAAAGCCCGTCCCTTCACCGGTTGCCTCGTTATACCAACCGCCGCCGCAAACGGCATAGGTTTCAGCTTCGTTTAATCTTCCGCCGCCGATGAATGCGAAATTATCGGCGCTGTTACCGGCTCCACCAACAATTGCGGAATATGAACTCCACGCACGATTGCTGTCTCCTCCGCATACGACTGAGCACTCGCTCAACGCGCGGTTTATACGGCCGCCGCAGACGGTGGAAAAGTCCGAAGCGGCATGATTCCCAAGCGTACTGCCTTCGGCAACACCGCCGCCCCCGACAAAGGAAAGTAATCCCTCTGCTTTATTTCCCGTTCCACCACAAACCACGGAGCCAGCACCGCTGGCTTCACTGCCCTGTCCTCCTCCAACAAAGGATTGTAATCCTGTCGCATGAGTATGGAATCCGCCCACGCAGACGGCTGTTTCCCCTGCCGAATTCATGATACCGCTCCCAATGAATGAGTGGCGTCCGGCTTCGTTTCCCATCCCGCCGACTACGGCTGCATAGTCCCCATTGGCAACATTTGGATAATTTGCTTCGCCTCCTCCTACAACAACACCTCCCGTTCCCGTTGTCG
>JAAXVZ010000213.1 GCA_013335235.1 Nanobdellota archaeon
TCACACTTCCAGAGGCAGACTGCATGTTCCATGGAGATAATTTTGATGAGTTCATAAAAGTTTCAAAAAAAAAGACCAGAGGCATAGTAAGTTGCAGTCTTGCAAATATCTCAGCTATCCCTCACCCAAGATACTGTAACCTGACTAAACACACAACAGCAACAGTACCAATATTTTTCTCAAAAGGATGCACAAAAACATGCAAATTCTGTGCAGATAAAATAACATATTGCAGGCGTCCTGAAGAGGAAATAGTCAAGGAGATATTATATATCGTAAAAAGATTTAAGGTGAACCGTTTCTATGTATGCGACCTTATAATAAATAATGATATAGGGTATTTAGCAAGCCTTGCGCAGAAACTGGCATCTCTGCCTGTCAAGCTAAGATTCACAGGGTCTGCGACAATGGACAAGAGGATGGACTTTGGATTTTTTCGCTTATTAAGGAAGGCTGGATTCCATGAGCTGTGTTTCGGAGTTGAATCCTTATCAGACAATGTGCTGCACCTTATGGGAAAGGACTATTCTGCAGCAGACGCCATGGCCAATATAAAAGATGCCAAGATGGCTGGCCTTTCAACACAGGTTAATTTTATGGTTGGGTTTCCAGGTGAGCATGATGAAGACATAGGGATAACAATAGAGAAGCTTGAAGACTGCAATAGCTATATTGACAACGTCAGCAACCTCAATATCTGCAGCCTTGAGCCAGGTGCACCAATCCTCGCAGGAGACCTTACAGGTTTTTATGATACGAAAAAAGAGATGGAATGGACTTTTGATGGAAATACGCTTGAGGAGAGGCAGAAGAGAAGGGAAAGGCTGATGGCGGCATGTGAAAAAAACAACCTTACTCCCAGCTGGACTCAAAATATCATGCCCAAAGAGAGCATATGAATATCCTTCTAATACAGCTGCCTCCCTGGGGCATAGAAACGATTCCTCTAGGTCTTGCCTATGTTGCAGGCGCACTAAAAGGCCATGATGTAGATGTCCTGGACGCGAATATCGCCCTATTCCATCATGCGCCAGAGCTAAGGGAGGTATACCTATCTCAAAACACAGTGTTTTGGGAGAAAGAGGTATTGAAGTATAAGCGCTTTTTTATTGATATTTGCAAGGATAAAAAATATGATTATGTAGGATTCAACGCAAATAGATTCAGCTTACCTATTCTTGAGATAATGCTTCCTTGTTTTCCAGGCACAATAAAAATTGTCGGCGGACCTGCTGCACAGGACCAAAATGCGAGACAAAAAATCAAAGCAGACTATTTCGTAGTAGGCGAAGCTGAGGAAATCATAGCTAATATAATTGATGGTTCAGAACAAGGGGTCGCAGAATACAATCATAAGGTCGTGATTCCGAAAAAGAAGCCGGATCTGACAGTTATCCCCGATTTCTCCAAGTTTCCACTGTCGCTCTATACAGACACAAAAGGCATCCCTATAAGCTTTTCTAGAGGTTGCATAAGAAAATGTGCATTCTGCTCTGACTGGGCCACAACATCTCCTTATAGGTCACGAAACGCAGAGAGCGTTATCATTGAGATGAAAGAGAATTCAAAGATATTTGGAAGAAAAGTTTTTTCGGCAACGGACTTGCTTATCAATGGAAATATCCCTTTCCTTGATAACTTCTCAGGATCGCTGATTGATCAGAAGCTCAAGTTCAGTTGGTCTGGCCAAGCGACGATACGCCAAGAGATGACGCAGCCACTCCTGGAAAAAATGAGATTTTCCGGATGCACCTTCTTGTCTTATGGAGTGGAAAGCCTATCTGACAATGTCCTGTCGTTAATGAGCAAAGGGTATTCTTCAAAGACAGCAAAGCAGGTAATCAAGAATACAAGAGAAGCCGGAATAGAGGTTGGCGTGAATATTGTTGTCGGATTTCCCGGGGAATCTGACGCAGATATTGAGGAAACCCTCACAGGTCTGTCCGAGATAGGGCAATATATAGATACCATAAACAGCCTGAACCTGTGCACAATAAATGCCGGATCTGTATTAGATATCAAAAGCTCAGAATTCGGGATTATCTCAGGAAAGAATAAGCTTGGAATGGAATGGGAGGACAGGCATGGCAGCAATATAGGGGTCAGGCTACGCAGATATGGCCGTATCATGAAAGCAGCGAAAGCGCTTGGCCTTTCGCCAAGATGGTCAAATGCACCAGGATTTTAGCCAAGGAACATCTTTATCTGCCTAGTTACTTCCAGTGCGTTTTGGATATATAATTCATGGCCTGCACCAGGTATCACCACAAGCTTTGCGTTGAGGATATCTGCCAATTCTTCTTGTATCTCCCGTGTGAAAAAAGCGTCTTTTGTGCCGTATATTAGCAAAGATTTTGCTCGTATCCTGTTCAGTTCTTCCTTTTTTATCTCAAATCGCAATGATGCAACAGTCATCCTGTATCTTTTTAGCAAAGTCCTGATTGAGTTTGTTTTAAGATTCTTTAGCCCGTATCCAAGAGGGAACGAGACATCAGAATAATCTACGTTCTGTACTTTTTTCTCTTTCCATTTATTTGTCATCTCAAACAACGGTCTTGAGATGAGGTCTATACCTCTGGCTAGAATTTTTGAACGTCTCTTCATTTTGCCCAAAGTATAGCTTGAGCATATCAATATGAGTGCCCTGATTTTTACTTGATACATTGATGCATATTTCAGTGAGACCAGACCGCCGAAGGAGACACCAACCAGATATATCTCCTTGACTCTCTCTTGTGCTAGTATTATGTTTAGATCTTTAGCGTATGTCTCCAGGCTATCTTTATTAAACTCTCTCGGGAAACCAGAATCACCTCTTCCACGCAGGTCAGGGAGGATTAAATTATAGTCTATAAATGAAGAATATATATGTTTGAGCAAAGTATGGTTACCATGGAACCCCCCATGCAGGAAGACAAATGTCCCTTTTGGTTTTTCAGCCTTCTTGGTATCATAAAATAATACTGTTCCGTCTTCAGCAGTAGCGAACATCTAAATTTCAGAATCACCAGATGTTATAAACCTTTATCCAGAGATTCCCGAACGAATTTGGATAGGCCAGGCATACTTTTCTCAGGAT
>JAAXVZ010000214.1 GCA_013335235.1 Nanobdellota archaeon
GCTGTATGCTCCTGTGAGTCCAAATCTCCCGGGTTCAATAGAGTCATAATCTATCCTTCTTCTTGAAGGAGCAAGACCGCTCAAATATAATAGTTCTTCTCCTGCCATAAGACCGCCTATTATCTGGTTTGTCATGACAATATTCGCATTTATTTCGATATTGCAGTGCTCTGACTCATTTATTTTTCTTGCTTTTTCATCTACATGGACTCTGCAATCAAGGCACTGGCTCTTGCCTGGCTCATAAAAATTTACATTGCCTGAAGAATAATCTAGCCCTCCGTCAACATAAGATATTCCTTTTTTTATTGCAACATAGTTTAATATTGCACGTGCAGTAAATCCGTCCAGGCAGCCTACAATAAGGTCAGGTCTTGCTTCTTCCATTATTTTCATATAGGTATTCTCATCAAACATCTCGGCTGTAGCGGCAATAGTCGCCCATTTGTTTATCCTTTGCATCTTTTCAACAAATGAAGTTGCTTTCTGCATACCTACATTATCATAGAACGCAACTTGCCTCTGGAGGTTTGTAGGGTCGACAGTATCAAAATCAACATGGTGTTGATACCCGCAACCTTGGATTGCACGCAGTATGCCTGTAAAGGATCCTGTCCCGCCATCACCTATCTGAAGGACTCTCTTTGATGATAAATCTGGCAAAGTATCAATTTTGCTTACCCCTCTTTCAAACCTCGCCTCAGAGGAGAGATTATAAAAGAGGGTATGTGCTGGAAGATAATCTCCTTCAAGGGGGATTATTATTTTCCTGAATTCCTCAGCCATAATTCCGCCAAGGATGCATGATGGTATCGCTCCTTGCGTTCTTCCATCATACTCTTCAAAGTATAATGGTGATGGGTTATTTCTTCCCGGAATAAAACTGTCAAACCCAAAGGACAGATTATCCGCTGCACCCATAAACAAGGGTATATTATTTTCTACTGCATAATTATATACTTCCTTTTTCCCTTCTGAATCATTGGATGTGTGAAATATTGCATCCTGTTTTCCGATTATCCCTGTAAGTCCATTGCTATCAACTTTTAATGGCATCCCTGCGTTTGAGACTCCTGGGTTAATTACAGTTAATGCGTTGCTTAGGGCCTCAACCCAATATGCTCCAGAGCTACCTGTCATTTTTGCAAGAAAGCTCGCTGACATATCTCCAGGCTGATTTTCACCATAGATAGTAGTATTTCCTATGCCCATGCATGTCATAGGTAATGATGTCCATGAGGTTAGCATGTCTGCGCCAATGATTGCGATAGAAGCATCTGTAGCATTGCCCTGTTTCCAGTCTTTAATTAGCTTCTGCCTTTCATAACGTAAATGAGATGTAGAGGTCATATGAATCCCTCAATATCTAGGCTCACTTTTTGGGTGATCTCTTCTAACATGTCTTTTTTATCAAACTGAAGCCCCTCTTCAATTATCTTGAGGTTGCCTCTTCTTTTCTCTATGCTGAAAAAGTTCCCTTCGCGGTTATTAAACTCGCCACTCATTATCTCTAAGTGTGGTTTTTCCCCGTCAGCGTTCACAACAAGACTATATACTTCGCTGATATAAGTCTCCTTAACTTCCTTTATACCATAAAGATGCCCCAGCGCAAAACTTACAGAACCAATTGTCGGAGATTCAATGATGGCATTCAGGCCAGATGCTTTGTCTGTTATTTTCCATATATTTCCTGAGTAAGTGCTTATTGAAAATGGGCCAGGAGGGTTTGGGACAATTCTTTTCTCTTTTATTTTGTTGTCGAAGGCAAATAGTTCAAATACATCTTCTAAAACTATGTTGTCATCATGTGAATGGAAAGTGGATAACCGCGCATGGCTGTGCCATATCCCGAGAATATTATTTCCCTGCCTGTACACTTTCTCTGCTTCATTAGAAATATCGGTAGGATGAAAAAGATAATGTCCTGGGCCGACTAGTGCAGGAACAAGGTGAACGTCTCTGATGACCCTGTCATTCATATGTTTAGGAGAGAGCAAATATCCATTTAGTTCAACTGGAAAAGGAAAGACCTGCTCTGTCAAGGATGCATAAAGATATGCCTTGGTAATGGCACCAGATGTAATTGTTGCTGTGTTGTTCATTTTGACTTGACTGCATCATTTGTGACTCTTATTCCCATATGGATATAGTCTTCAGGATCAACAACTCTCTTAAATGAATCGATGCTGTGCAGATTACTTGTAGTGTTTCTATTTAGCCCTGTTAGCAGTATCTGCCTTGCAGTCAGAATATACGTTGCCACCTGCTGTGCCAGAGGCAGGTCCCTAAGATTGCCGGAATCATAACCGCCCATGCATATCCCTCCATTATCTACAAAAGGATGCTTAAATCTTTTTTCTATGCAGAACGGAGTGTCATAAGTAATTCTCTCTTCTTCAAAATATACAGGGATGGCAAGGGTTGTCTGATCAAATAAAACACAATTCTGCTTGTTTTTTGGATTCCTAAGTATATGGCTCGGTACGTCAAGGGTGATATCATACCTTGGATCTTCTGCGTTTCCTACATAATTAAAACCATAGCTTCCTAGAGAGTGTTTCTTCACTTTCAAGAGTGCTTCTAATTTTTCAAGGCCTGTTATTGACTCCATATGGGTATGATATATCTCTTCTGATCCCTCTACAGCATCGATTTTTATCTGTCTAAAAGCCTCGAAAAACATCCTTGTGGTGAGTTCATTTAATGGTTTTGGTGAAAATATCCCATATGTCTTATCTTTAATAATCACTCCACTTCCCTTCAATGCATCTATTGAACTCAGGTTAAACATGTTACCATCAATTATTGCAAAATTCCTTCCCATAGCAGCTTTGCCAAAAAAGGATGCTGGATTATAATCCCTGAAAAACAACTCTATGTCCCAGGAAGATGTTCCAAACACATCTGTGAGGTTTTCTGGAGCGATGAATTGTTCATATATTATGTTTTTGCTTATTTTGCTGGCATGAACTTTGGGAATTCTCAAACCGTGTTTGATAAAGATATAAACGCCCCTGCAGTGGAGCGTAACCATGAGGCATTTATTGCATTTGCTGAAAAACAGAGA